>CAJAFJ010000309.1 GCA_903938955.1 uncultured beta proteobacterium
GCAGCCCAAGCTGGCGGCCACGCCACGCTGTTTCGCGCTCCCCCAAACGCTGTTGGCGAGCTGCCAGCGGTGTTCTCGCCCTTGCCAGTGGCGCAACAACGCATCCAACACGAACTGCAAAAACAATTTGACCCGCACGGTGTGTTCAACACTGGTCGACTGGGCCTGAGCTGACCACCATGCAAACCAACCTCGCCCCCGAATTTCAAAACACCGCCGACGGCCAAGAGGCCGAAGCGATTTTGCGCAAATGCGTGCACTGCGGTTTTTGCACCGCCACCTGCCCCACCTACCAACTGCTGGGTGACGAGTTGGACGGCCCGCGCGGTCGCATCTACCTGATGAAACAGGTGCTCGAAGGCGCGACCCCAACGCGCAAGACGCAACTGCACCTGGACCGCTGCCTGACCTGCCGCAACTGCGAAAGCACCTGCCCGTCAGGCGTGGACTACGGTCATTTGCTCGACATCGGCCGCAAACTGGTTGACGCCAAAGTAGAGCGCCCGCTGGGCGAACGCGCCGTGCGCTGGGCCTTGAAAGAAGGCCTGCCGTCACCGCTGTTTGCCCCGGCCATGGCACTGGGCCAACTGGTGCGCCCGCTGCTGCCCGCCGCGCTGAAAAACAAGGTGCCCGCCAAACAGGCGGCTGGCGTTTGGCCCACGCGCGTGCACGCCCGCAAGGTGCTGATCCTGCTGGGTTGCGCCCAACCGGCGATGGCGCCCAACATCAACAACGCCACCGCCCGCGTCTTCGATGCGGCCGGCATCCAGAGTGTGGTCGCGGCCAAAGCCGGTTGCTGCGGCGCCGTCAAGTTCCACCTCAACGACCAGGATGGAGGCAAAGCCGAGATGCGCGCCAACATCGACGCCTGGTGGCCGCATGTGCAAGGCACCGCTGACAGCGCAGGCGTTGAGGGCATCCTCATGAACGCCTCCGGCTGCGGCGTGATGGTCAAGGACTACGGCCACATTCTGCAAGACGACCCAGCCTATGCCGCCAAAGCCGCGCGCATCAGCGAACTCACCAAAGACGTGAGCGAATGGTTGCCGGAACTCACCCCTCAACTGCGCGACCAGCTGCGGCCGTCGGAGGCGCGCTCGCCGGACGACATCGCCCAACGCACCATCGCCTTTCACCCGCCCTGCACGCTACAGCACGGCCAGCAACTGCGCGGCGGCGTGGAAAAATACCTGGGCGAACTGGGCTTCAACATCAAGATCACCGGCTGCGAGGCCCACCTGTGCTGCGGCTCGGCCGGCACCTACTCGGTGCTCAACCCCGACTTGTCGTACCAACTGCGCGACCGCAAACTCGGCCACCTGAACGAAACCTTTGGCGCCGCCCCACCGGATGTGATCGTCTCCGCCAACATTGGCTGCATCACCCACCTGCAAAGCGGCACCGCCACGCCGGTGCGCCACTGGATTGAGGTGCTGGACGAGGCGCTGGTGTCAACACAGCACCGCCCATAACAAGCAAGGCTGGCGCCCCGGAGCGGCAGGCGGGCTGCCGGTCTGGTTTAATGTTTGCTATTTTTGACCACCGGACCCTGCCATGACCTTTCCCAATGCGCTTGAAAATCTGAACATCGTCTCGCAAGACACCTTGCTGCCGCCCAGCCAGCTGCACGAAGATATTCCGGCCAGCGAGCAGGCCATCCAGACCGTGAGCACGGCGCGGCTGGCCCTGGCTGACATTCTGAGCGGGCGTGACCCGCGCTTGCTGGTGGTGGTCGGGCCGTGTTCGATCCATGACGCCACGGCCGCCATGGACTACGCCCGGCGCCTGAAAACCCTGAGTGACGAACTGAAAGACCAGTTGTTCATCGTGATGCGGGTTTACTTTGAGAAGCCACGCACCACCGTCGGCTGGAAAGGCTTGATCAACGACCCGCGCATGGACGACACGTTTCGTATCGAAGAAGGCCTGCGTCTGGCGCGCCAACTGCTGGTGGACATCAACGAGCTGGGCCTGTCCTGCGGCACCGAGGCGCTTGACCCGATCACCCCACAGTACCTTGGCGACCTGATCGCCTGGAGCGCCATCGGCGCCCGCACCACCGAGAGCCAGACCCACCGCGAGCTGGCCAGCGGCCTCTCAAGCCCGGTCGGTTTCAAGAACGGCACGGATGGCAACCTGGAAGTGGCCCTCAACGCCATGTTGTCGGCCGCCCAGCCGCATGCCTTTTTGGGCATCAACGGCGACGGTCAGGTCGCCATCACGCAAACCCGGGGCAACGCCTTTGGACATTTGATTTTGCGCGGCGGTGCCGTGCCCAACTACGACTCGGTGGCGGTCGCGCAGGCCGAAGCAGCATTGCGCGCCGCCAAGCTGCCGGTCAACATCGTGGTCGATTGCAGCCACGCCAACTCGCGCAAAAACCACGCGCTGCAAACCCTGGTGCTGAAAGACGTGGTGCATCAAATTGCCGACGGCAACCGCAGCATCAAGGGCGTGATGCTGGAGTCCAACCTGTTCGAAGGCAACCAGAAACTGGGCAAACCGAACGATCTGCGCTACGGCGTGTCGATCACCGATGCCTGCATCGACTGGGACACCACCGCCGCCTGCCTGCGTGAGGCCGCGGTGCGGCTGCGCACGGTGCCACGCTGAACCGCCAGCGCTGGCCAAGTCGATACAAGTCACGCATGCCGTTGAAAAACGTATCTTGGTCGCTGTCTTGGCGAGTGCTTCTGCTTGTTTTGACGGCTGCATGGCTACCCGCCCAAGCCCAGGCGCAACTCGCGGAACCGGCAACCAGCCTCGCCCCAAAACAGCCCCAACCCGGTGTGGACTACACCGTCATTGCGCCGCGCCCGATCGTTAACCTGGTGACGGCACTGGCGACCGAGTTCAAGGTGGCGCCGCAGTTGGCACTGGCCATCATGGCCGCAGAATCCAACTTCAACCCCCTGGCCCGCTCACGCGGCAACGCACAAGGGCTGATGCAACTCGCACCAGACACCCGGCGTCGCCTCAAGGTTAAAAACGCGTTTGATCCAGCGCAAAATATCCAGGCGGGGCTGACCCATCTGCGCTGGTTACTGGCTTATTTTGAAGGCGATGTGGCGCTGGTCGCGGCCGCCTACAAAGCGGGCACCGGCAAGGTGGCGCGTTACCAGGGCGTGCCGCCCTCCGCGCAGACCCAGGCTTACGTGCAGCGAATTCTGAAAGCGGTCGGTACGACAAAACTCCCGTTTGATGCCAGCGTCACCCGCGCGTCGGACGTCCTCAAACCGAGTAATCAAACCGAGCGCAAAAACTAGTCAGGCGCAGGGCCCGCGCTTCAGTGCGCCATCAGCGGTCAGGGTTGCGAGTCAGTCTTCCAGTTCCAACACGGTCACCATCAGCACATCGCCATTTTTTGTGCCTTGAACCTTGACGCTGACACCCAATCGGACATCAGTCGCGGTGCCGTGACTGATGATGGCATTCGTGGCATCACAACGCTGGTCCCGCACCACAAAATCGGCCAGGCTGGTGAACGACTCGATGACGGCGGTGATCTCCACCTCATTGAGGGTTTGCTCGTCCTCAAACTCCACCTCCCGGGCTTTGAGCACGCCAGACTGCCAACGGCCATAGACTTCCACGCGCGCGCCCACCGTCAACACAAAGGTCGTGGGCAGGTAAGTCGCGGTGCTGGCATCCACGGTCATCGCCCCCAGCATGAAGCGGCCATTCAGCAACGGCGTCGTCACGAACCCTTCGATTTCGATCTCGCCTTCGGGCTGAACACTGGCCAGCGACTCCAGGGACTTGACGCCGGTCACCGTCAAATCCGTGCTATCGGGTGACAACAAGGTGCCCTGCACCCGCGCCAACTGTCCGGCGGACAGGGTGCTGGCGAGTGTGCCCGTCAGGCGCCATCCATTGAGGAAAAACTGCGCACTGGTCCCACTGACCAAACCGCTGCTCACCACCGGCGTGCCCGTGACCACCGCCACACGGGTGGCGTTCCAAGTGCTGCCATCAGCACCGGTCTGCAGTCCCCACACGGCCACACGCTGGCCCGGCGTCAACTGTGCGGGCGCGCTGACACCATCAAACACGGTATGGCTATCGGTTTGCACCGTCATGCCCGACACGGTAAATTGCCCCGCCACACCCGGTGTGACAGCCCCTTGCGTGACCAGCCCCTGCGCGATCGACCAGACGTCAATATGGCTGGCGGTGCCCAGCGTGAGGTCAGCCCCGCGCTCGCCCTGAATAGCGGCCACCATGCCCAGTCGCAAGTCTGAAGAGCGGAGCCGCACGCCATCGAGCCAGACCTCCGCCGCCGTATCGTCAAACTTGACACCGTTCAGGATCACACTGCCAAAGCCGGAAATCGAGCCTTGCGCATAAATGCCCGTGCCACCGGTGCCTGGTGCGCTGGCTGCGGTGGCGCCCCCGCCACCACCGCAGCCCGTCAGGGCCGAGGCGGCCAGCACCATCCAATGGCGCCGGGTGAGATCGATATTCAGATTTTTACGCGGCGTCATGGCGCAGATTTCCTTTTGTTTTTTCTGGGTGCGGGTTTCGTCGGGGTGACCGCACCGGCCTCGACTTGCACGGTGTCATGGAAATAAACACCAAAACGAACTCGGTGTCTGGGTCCTGCAACGCCTTCACTGCGCTGCTCGGCCACGGTCGCTGTTTGCAAAAACTGCTGCAAGGCCGCCGCCCACAAGCGACGCGCCTGCTGTTGCAACTGCGCGGCCTGATCAGCTGACAAATCCTGCGAAAAAGCGCTTTGGTCCAGCATGAGCGGACCACTGCGGTCAGGCGCCAGGTTATGCACAGCCGCACCCAGGTGGTCGCTGACACTGGCTGCCAGAAAGTGAAACGACTCACTCAAACCCTCATGCGGCACGAAGGCGGTGGACTTGAGCGCCACGTAACCATCGTCGCGCAACTCGACCACGCCCAGGCGCACCAGTTCATCCAGCACGGCACGGGGACCGACATCGCGGCTGACCTCGGCCACCAGGGTTGTGAAATCGGGCTCGCCTGCGCTGCCACGGCTAGGCGTGCGGGCCAGGGCGCGGGCCGTCTGGTCGGCATTCAAAAACCGGGGCTCGCTGATCCAGCGCGCCACCACCGAGGCGGCCACCGACACCATCGGGCTGGCGGGGCCGGTGCTCATCGGTGCCTCGCGCAGGCGCTTCACGTCCTTGCGGTGCACGCCGGTCAGTAAAGCAATGCGGGTGTCGGAGCTGCCTTTGTCGGCCAAACCGTAAGCGCCCACCGCTTCATCGACCAGCGCTTTTTTGAGCAGCTCGACCATCGACGGCAATTGCAGGCCGTGGTCAATCATGAGCCGCGCCATGGGCAACAGGATCTGCGCCAACGCCTCAGCCGCCAGCGCGGGCTCGGGCAAGCCTGCGCCAAGCGGTGCGGCTTGCGGGTCGACAGGTGTTGAAGGGGCGGTCATGGGGCAACGATTTTGATCTGTAAGGCAGGCATTGTGCCTGCACAAATAATTACACGTATTTTTCGGGTTTTTTTACCTTTTTTCTGAATTGTGCTTCAAATAACAGCTGAATGAATTATATTTACGGGAAAATTTCCCTAATTAATTATCATGACAAACACATTTTTTGACTCACCCGCCCCTCAACCCAAGGAGAAAACATGAAGATAGAAAGATTCCATCGGGGCGCAC
>CAJAFJ010000310.1 GCA_903938955.1 uncultured beta proteobacterium
GAGCTTGAACTCACCATCGCGTGTGTAGGCAAACGAGTCGTCCGGCAACTGCACCTTGAAAAAGCCGCTGCCGTTGATGGCCACGTCCAGGTCGTTGCCGGTGATGCTGATGTTGCCCTGCGAAAACTGCTGCGACACGGTGGCCACCGCCACGCCAATGCCGGCCCCGCTGCCGCCGCCACCTCCGGCGCCGAGGGAGGAGGCCACCAGGTCGGCAAATTCAGTGCGTGAGGATTTCATGCCCACCGTGTTGGCATTGGCGATGTTGTTGCCGATCACGTCGAGGTTGCGGCTAGAGGCGTTCAAGCCAGAGAGTGCAGATTGGAATGACATGGTGAGTTCCTTTGAATAGGGGTGTGAGGTCTGGATCTAGAGAATGGCTTTGACGCTGTCGTAGGCCACTGCGGCGCGGCCCTGCAGTTGCACCGTCATGGCGCCGTTTTCGCTGCCCACGGACACGACCGTGTCGCGCGCCAGCGCCGTGTTGGTGACCGCCGCGCCCGCCAGCGTGGCGGTGATCCGGAAGCTGGGTTCGCCCGTGCCCTGGTAGTTGGAGGAATCCCAGTCAAAGGCGTGCCGGCCGGCGTCCAGTGCGCCCAGGTTAAGGGTGTCGAGCACCTGACCCCCGGGGGACAGAATCTCCACTTTGACCTTATCGGCCTTGCCGCTCAGGTCGAGCGCGCCGCTGGCCACGCCGTCGATGCGCGTCAAGGTGTTGCTTTCCACCAGCACGCCGTGGCCGACCATCGATGAGCCTTGCAGCACCTGCATGGACGAGAACTGGCTGGCCATGCTTTTCAGGGTGTCATTGACCTTCTCGATGCCGGTGACGGTGTTGATCTGCGCCATCTGGCTGGTCATCTGCGCGTTGTCCATCGGATTCATGGGGTCCTGATTGTTCAACTGCGCGACCAGTAATTTAAGAAAACGGTCTTGCGAGGCGGTCGAGTCGGCCGCCTTTGTGGTGGTGCCCGAACTCGTGGCGATGGTCGAGTTGGTGGCGGTAGCGGCGGTGGTGGCGGACAGCATGGTGAGTTCCTTGAATGTTTACTGACCCATTTGCAGGGTTTTGAGCAGCAGTGTCTTGGCCGTGTTCATGACCTCAACGTTGTTTTGGTATGAGCGCGAGGCCGAAATCATGTTCACCATTTCCTCCACCGGGTTCACGTTGGAGTGGGTCACGTAACCGTCCGCATCGGCCGAGGGGTGGCTGGGGTTGTGCACTTTGCGCAGCGGCTCGTTGCTTTCTTTAATGGAAGAAACGCGCACACCCGAAGCAGCGTCCGAGCCCATCGGCGTGGTCTCGAACACTACTTGCCGACCTTTGTAGCCCTGGCCATCGGGGCCGGCCACGGCGTCGGCATTGGCCAGGTTGCTGGCCACTACGTTGAGACGCTGCGACTGGGCGCTGATAGCGCTGCCAGAGACATTGAAGATTGAAAACATGGACATGAGGTTTCTCCGCAAGCTTGACTTGTTTACTGGCCTTGAATGGCGCTCAATATCGTCTTGGAATGGCCGTTAATAAATCGCAGGGTGGCTTCGTAGCGCACTGAGTTGTCGACAAAGTTGGCGCGTTCGCGGTCCAGGTCGACACTGTTGTTGTCCAGGCTGGGTTGGCTTTGTTCCACATAGGCCAGGCCGGAGGCGCCGCCCAGGGTGCCGATCGTGCTGCCGGTCAGGGGAATGTGCCGGGCGTTGCTGGTGCCGTCCGTGTGGCTGGCGTTGCTGCCCTGACTTTGGCTGGCGCGCAAGCCACCGCCCAGGTTGCCGCCAGTGGCGTTGCTCATGGCGTCCTTGAAGTTCAGGTCGCGGGCGGCGTAGCCGGGGGTGTCGGCGTTGGCGATGTTGCTGGCAATCACGCGTTGGCGTTCGGCGCGCAAGACCAGGGCCTTTGAATGGAAGTCCAACCCACTGGTTATATTTGCGAACATAAAACACCTCAACGTTTGATTGATCTGGCCCTGCAGCATTGGTCATGGGCTTCGATATGCGGCAATTATGGGAATTACTTAAATTTTTGATGCCTTGAATAAGGGGGGAAACGGCCGCTACTTGCCGGGTTCATGGCGCAGCGGTCTGCCTATAGTTATTCAGACACAACCGTCAGGCCGCCATGTTCAAAAAACCACCCCTTCCCACGCACGTCGCCCGCAAGCTCCCGGGGCGGCTTGCTGCGCTCGTGTTGTGTCTGGGCCTGTTGACCCCGGCACAAGCGCAGGCCGCTGGCGACACGCCGAACTTTATTGCGGTCACGCAGCAGTGGCTGGACAACGCGGTGGCGGCGGTGCGGCCGGCCGGGGTGGCCGCCTTGCGCATGGAGGTCACGCTGGGTGAGCTTGACCGGCGGTTGCGCCTGGCGCCCTGCAGCAAGGTGGAGCCCTATATTCCGGTGGGTACCCGCCTGTGGGGCAAAACCCGTCTGGGGGTGCGTTGCCTGTCCGGCGCCACCAGGTGGAATGTTTTTCTGCCGGTGACCATCAAGGCCTTTGGCCCGGCCTGGGTGATCAAGGGTGATGTGGTGGCGGGCACCGTCTTGACGGCGGCAGATGGCATCGAAGCCGAGGTGGATTGGGCGGAAGAAAATAGCCCGATCGTGGCGAACCCGGCCCAATGGGTCGGGCAAGTGGCCTCCCGGGCGCTCTCGACCGGGCAGGCTGTGCGCCAGGGCATGCTCAAGCCAGCCCAGGTGTTTCAGGCCGGGGCGCAGGTGCGTGTGGTGGCGCAAGGTGCTGGTTTTCAGATCACCTCGGACGGGCAGGCCCTGTCGCCCGGCGTGGTGGGTCAACCGGCCCGTATTAAAATGGGCAGTGGCCGGGTGATGATGGGTGTGGTGGTCGATAGCCGCACCGTTGAACTCGAAATCTGAGGTTTTTTGCCTCTGGGGCCATTTCATCCCCCTCAAAAAAAGCTAAAGCCCGGCAAAATCCGGTCGATAGTATGTTCACGAGGCTACATTTACAGTGGTTTTGGAGAGCAAGATGAAAATAGGTCACCCTTCAGATAATCCGGTTTCAGCAAAAACGACTGCAACAGCATCGCCCTTGAAAGGCGGTCAGAGTGCGGTTGCGGCAGCCACGGCAGATGCCGCCACGAGCACCCAGTCTTCGGGTGTGGCGGTGACCGTGTCCACCATGGCACGCACCTTGAGCGCGGCCAAAAGTAGCGATGCGGCGGTGGTCGACATGGCCAAAGTCAACCAAGTCAAATCGGCGATCGAAAAAGGCACGTTCGTGGTGAATGCCGAAGCCATCGCCGACAAATTACTCTCCAACGCGTCGGAAATGCTCAACGGCAGCAAAGGCTGAAAAAATGATTTCTGCGCGCACTGAAGCATCGTTGGTCGAGGTTGAATCGCGTTTCAATGCGGTGGCGGCTGCGCTGGTGAGTGGTGAGCCCGTCGCACTGGAGGCGACGAGTACCGTGCTGCGGCAAGCGGCGATTGATTTTTCGAACTTGCTCCAGGGCTTGAGCCCGGCCGAACGCAAAGACAAAGACCTGACCTTGCGTTTGAACGCGATTGCCGAAGGCACGGCGATTTTGAAAGACGGCCTGTTCCGTCGTGCGGCACTGGTGGACATGGCGCTGAACGCCGTGGTACCCGCCACCCAGAATGCGACTTACGCCAAGGCATCAAGCCCTTATGGCAGTCCCGGTAAACAAACCGGTGCCTTCAAATACCTGGCTGCCTGAACCAGGATTTTCTCCAAAACGGTTTTTAGTGTGTGCGCATCTTGGCGCGCAAGCGCGCAATGGACTGGCTGTGTAGCTGGCAAATGCGGGACTCGGTCACATCCAGCACGGCCGCGATTTCTTTCAGGTTCATGTCCTGCTCGTAGTACATGCTCATGATGAATTGCTCGCGTTCGGGCAGGTTTTTGATGGCGGCCACCAGGGCCTGACGCAGGCGCTGGTCGCGCAGCATGTTCATCGGGTCGGCTTCGCTGTCGCCCACATGGCGGTCCAGAAAACTGTCCTGGTCTTCGTCGCTCCGGGCCATGTCTTCCAGATACACCAATTGGGTGCCCCGCACTTTGCCCAGCAGCGTTTGGTAGTCGACCAGGCTCAGGCCGAGGTCGACGGCAATTTCACTTTCCAGCGGCGTGCGGCCCAGCTTGTGCTCCAGCCGGCGCAGGGACTGCTCGATCTCTTTCTGACTCTTGCGTGAGCCCCGCGACATCCAGTCGTTGCCGCGCAGTTCGTCCAGCATGGCGCCCCGAATGCGCTGGGTGGCGAAGGTTTCAAATTGAACGCCTTGCGCCGCTTCGTAGCGGGTGAGCGCTTCGGACAAGCCGATCAGGCCGACCTGGATCAAGTCATCCACCTGCACATTGGCCGGCAATTTGGCCATCATGTGGTGTGCCAGGCGGCGCACCAGCGGTTGGTATTGCTTGATCAAGTCGTTGCGGTTCAGTTGCCCCTTGGCGGTGTACATCAATGACTCCCCACAAAATGGTGACGGTGAAGTGGCATGGCGTTTTCCAGCAGCCGCAAGGCCAGCCGGTTCATGTCGTCGGACTGGCAGTCTTGCCGTTTCAGGGCGTGCACCGGCTGGGATTCAAACCGGTAGTCCAGAAAGGACATGGCGCAGTCCTGCAGGTTTTTAACTGATGATTGGCTGGCCATGGAAGATTTCGAGAATTGCTCACTGGTGATGTTAGCAACAGTGGGCCTGAGTTGGGCATTTATCAGCATGTGTTTGAGGGCCTGGTAGGCGGTGACCGCCGACGTTTTGACCGCTGACACCGTGAGCAGAGGCTCCACGCCGCTGCGGGGCAGGAGGCGTGACAAAACATCCGCCCCGGCATAGACGAGAACGACGCCAAAATTCTGAAACAGACCCGCCAGCGGGTCCATCGCAAGGTATGGGTCCGACGGCTGGGTGCCGAGTCGTTGCAGTCCGCGTGCGGCCGGAATCACGGTCCACGACAAGGGTTCACTGGCGTCGTTTTGCCAACTGGCGTCGTCCAGCAGCTGCTCCAGGCCCGGGTTGTCGCTTGACTCGGTGGTGTTGGCGTCCAGCACGGCGACCGTGTAACCCAGCCCGACCAGCGCCGTGCACAGGCCAAACAGCACCGGCAGTTCACCCTGCTGCTGGCCATGGCTGGCCATGGCAATGACACATGGCGCGGGCTGAAAGCCCATACGGCTCAGCCCGGCCCCCTGGTTGACGCACATGTCAAGCATCGAGCCGTCCTGCCTGAGCGGGGGTGGATTGCGCAAAGAAGAAGCCCAGGTCAGCCGCGGTCGGGTCGAACGCCGATTTGGCCGGCGAGCGCATGGACAACCGAATCAGCTTGGCCGCATCGGCGGCTTCCCAGTCTTCCGGCACTTTTTGCCCCATGGTGACGCCGCGCAATACCAGTTGGTGGCGAATGGCGGCATCCAGTGCCGGACCCAGTTTGGCGGCCTCGTCAATTTTGGACAGCACGGCCTGCTGCACGCCACTGGTTTTGAAGGAGGACACGATGTCGTCCAGCGTATCGCCGTGGCCGCCCGCATTGAGCACCAGCAAGCGGTTGACGCCGGGCAGGTTCAGTACGTCGAGCATGTCGCGTTTACGTGGGTCGCTGGGGGCGAGGCCGGTGGTGTCGATCAGGACCATTTTTTTGTTGCCCAACAGATTGAGCAAGTCCTGCAGGGCGGCGCGGTCGTGGGCCAGGTGGGCGACGACGCCCAGCATGCGGCCGTAAGAGCGCAGTTGCTCATGGGCGCCGACGCGGTAGGTGTCCAGCGTGATCAGACCGACGCTGTTGGCGCCGTGGGCGCGGGCGCACAGGCCGGCCAGTTTGGCGGCGGTGGTGGTTTTGCCCACACCGGTGGCGCCGACCAGGGCGTAGGTGCCGCCTTCTTCTTGCAGCGGGCGGGAGCCGGCGTCGGTTTTCAGGTTGCGTTCCAGCACATCCATGACCCAGCGCACCGACTCGGCGGCGGACATTTCTTCGGGCATGCGCTCCAGAATAGTGCGGGCCAGGGTGGGTGAATAACCGGCACGAATCAACTTGAGCATCAGGTTCGACTGAATCGGCTGCTGGCGCGCCTGGCCCAACCAGGTCAGGGTGTTGAAGCGGTCTTCAATCAGCGCTTTCATGGCGTGCAATTCATCCACGATGCCTTGGGACATGGCGGGTGCCAGTGCCGGGGCCATCACGGGCGCGGGCCGCACCGGGGCTGGCTTGGGTTGAACCCGGGGCTCAAACTGGATCGGTGCGACGCGGGCATTCTCCGGCATGCGGCGAATGATGGGCGCGGCCTCTTCTTTCACTTGGGGCTCTGCCTGGCCGTTCATGGCTTCGTGGCGGCGGCGCAGCATGCGCTCGCGCACGTAGTCTTGAAATGACAGCGTGCTCATGGTCAGCTTGGTGGCGTCATCTTCCACCAGATCGCGGGTTTCGGTGCTGATGGGGGCGGAGGGGCGGCGCAGTGCGGCCTGGTCTTTGCTCCGGTTGGCAAACGATTCTGACTGGTCCAGCGCCGCCAGTGTGTCTTCGGCGGTGGCCACGACCTCGACGCCGGTGGCAGTGGGGCGGTTGGACAAAATCAGGGTGCCGTCACCAAATGTGAGCCGTGCTTTGGCTAGGGCTTCGCGGGAGGTTGGTGCAGTAAATCGTTGGATGTTCATGATGCGCCCCTGAGGATCGGACCGATACGGATGGTGTGGGATTCAGGGATTTCGCTGTGCGCGAGCACCTGAAGCCGGGGTGCTACGCGGCGGACAAGCCGGGCGATAGCGCTTCTAATTTGATCTGGCACCAGCAAGCAGGCCGGAATGCCAATTTCTTCTTGTTTGTTCGCCACTTCGGCGGCGGTGCGGGTAAAGATGTCGGCCACGCCGGGGTCCAGTGCTGGGCCGTTGGGGTTGCCCAGGGCTTGCACCAAGAGCCGCTCCAGCGCGGGGTCAATGGCGATCACGTTGAGTTCACGGGCTGGGCCATAAATTTGTTGCACGATGGCGGGCGACAAGGCGATGCGCACGCGGCGTGCCAGTTCAGCCGGGTCGGTCACCGTGGTGGCGTGCTCGGCCAATGATTCAATGATGGTGCGGATATCGCGGATGTGCACAGACTCATCCAGCAGCAACTGCAGGACTTTCTGGAATACGGCGATAGGGACCATTTTGGGAACCACTTCTTCAATCAATTTCGGGGCCAGCTTGCTGACGTGTTCAACGAGTTGCTGGGTCTCGGTCCGGCTCAATAACTTGGAGGCCTGGACTTGCATCAAGTGTGACAAATGTGTGGCCATGACAGTCTCGGAATCAACCACGGTAAAACCGGCCATTTGTGCGGCTTCCTTCTGCCGATCGTCGATCCAGTGGGCGGGTAAACCAAAAGCCGGGTCGGTGGTGGCGGTGCCAATCAGCGGGGTGGTGATGCCGCCCGGGTTGATCGCCAGGAACATGCCGGGGAACGCTTCGCCCTCGCCGGCGGTGACGCCGCGCAGGGTGATGCGGTAGCCGCTGGGTTTGAGCTCCAGGTTGTCGCGCACATGCACCGGCGGGGGCAAGAAGCCCACTTCCTGGGCAAATTTGCGCCGCACGCCCTTGATGCGGGTCAGCAAGTCACCCTGGCGGGTTTTGTCCACCAGCGCAATCAGCCGGTAGCCCAGTTCCAGGCCCAGTTGGTCGACCGGTTGCAGATCATCCCAGCTGGCCTCGCCATCCGGGGCCACGGCGGGTGCATCTGAGGCGTCGTCGGCGGGCGCTGGCGGCGGTTTGTGCGCCAGTGACCAGGCCGCGTAGCCCAGCACGCCGGCGATGCCCAGAAACACCACATGCGGCATGCCGGGAATGATGCCCAGCAAGCCCATGATGCCGGCCGTAATGCCCAGCACGCGGGGCGAAATGAACATCTGGTCAATGATCTGGCGACCCAGGTCCTGCTCCTTGCCCACCCGCGAGACCACCATGGCCGCGGCGACCGAGATCAACAAGCCCGGAATCTGCGCCACCAGGGCATCACCCACGGCCAGCAAAATGTAGGTGTCCGCCGCCTGGCCCGCACTCAGGCCGTGCTGCAACACGCCGATCATGAAGCCGCCAAAAATGTTGATCAGCAAAATCAAAATGCCGGCGACCGCATCGCCGCGCACAAACTTGGAGGCGCCATCCATCGAACCAAAGAAGTCGGCCTCTTCCGACACCTCGGCACGGCGGCGTTTGGCTTCTTTTTCATCGATCAGGCCGGCATTCAAGTCGGCGTCCACTGCCATCTGTTTGCCGGGCATGGCATCCAGGGCGAAGCGGGCCGACACCTCGGCAATCCGTTCTGCACCTTTGGTCACCACCACAAAGTTGATCACCACCAAAATCGAGAAAACGATCAGACCGACGGCAAAGTTGCCGCCAATCAGAAAGTGGCCGAAGGCCTCAATCACCGCGCCAGCGGCACCGGGGCCGGTGTGGCCTTCCATCAACACCACCCGGGTGGACGCCACATTGAGCGACAGGCGCATCAAGGTGGTGAGCAGCAAGACGGCTGGAAACGCCGCAAAGTCCAGTGGACGAATCATGTAGGCCGCCACCATCATCACCATCAGCGCCACCGAGATGTTGATGGTGAAGAAGGTGTCGAGCATCCAGGCGGGCATGGGCAGCACCATCATGCCCAGAATGGCCACCACCAGCAGGGGGGCGGCCGCGCCCTGGATCAGCGCCGAATGCGGGCCAAACCAGTTTTGCAGTGATTTAAGTTGTTGGTTCATGGTGGGGTCGCGTTAGCGATGACCTTGGAATAGGGGTCCAGCTCCGGCGGAACAAAAGGCTGCGGTGGCTCGCCTGGCATGGGGCCGTCGCCGCGCATGGCGGCTTTCAGGCGGTAGATATACGCCAGCACCTGCGCCACCGCGGTGTACAGGCTGGAGGGAATGTCCTGGTCCAACTCGGCGTTGGCATACAGAGCCCGCGCCAGCATGGGGGACTGCAGCACGGGGATGGCATGGTTTTTTGCAATGTCGCGGATCTTCATCGCCAGCAGGTCGGCGCCCTTGGAGATCACTTGGGGCGCCCGCATGGTCTTTTCGTCGTACTTGATGGCCACCGCAAAGTGGGTGGGGTTCATCAGAATAAAGTCGGCTTTGGGCACGGCGCTGATGCTGTTGCCATTGGCAATGTCGTGTTGCCGCTGACGCATCTTGCCCTTCATCTGCGGGTTGCCTTCGGACTCTTTACCCTCTTGCTTGACCTCTTGGTGCGACATTTTCATTTTGGACATGTGCAGAAACGTCTGCAATGGCACATCCACCATCGCCACCAGCAAAATCACCACCAGCAACATCCCCATGCCGGTCGTCAGCCACTCGTTCAAATGTTGAATGGCGGCCGTGGACGGTTGCAGCACCAGCATGCCCAGACTGTGCATGCCGGATTTCAGGTACGACGTGCCCAGCGCGATCAGCACGACGGTGATAAACACCATCTTCAGCACTTCAGTGAACTTGTCTTTGGTGAACATGCGGCCAAAACCGGTCAGGGGGTTCAGGCGGCTGAAGTCGGGCATGATGGGTTTCAGGCTGTTGACCCAGCCACCCACCGCCACGGTGCTCAGCATCACCACCACGGTGGTAATGGCCGCAAAAATCACGCAGCCCAACAGCCCCACCGTCACCATGTCTTGCAGCCTGGGCAGCATGGACTCTGGATGCGCGATGGACGAGGTATTAAACGAGAGTTGCAGCACCAGTTCGGCTTTCAGATGCGCAAACAGCTTCGGCCCCAAGGCCACCAAACTCAGGGCGCCAGCCCCCAACACCGCCAGATGAGACAGGTCGCGCGAGCGGGAGACTTGTCCGTCGTCACGCGCTTTTTGAAGCTTCCGCTCGGAGGCCGGTAAATTGCGATCTTGACTGCTTGAATCCATGGTGGGGGTGCTTTTGAGTTCCCACCA
>CAJAFJ010000311.1 GCA_903938955.1 uncultured beta proteobacterium
AAAACGGAGCCACTTTGTTGAAGCCCAATTTCTGGTCATCATACGGACCCACCCACTCGGCTGCGTCAATGGTGCCTTTTTCCAGCGCCGTGTAGATTTCGCCGCCAGGAATATTTTGTGGCACGCCGCCCATGCGCTCAATCACTTTGCCAGCGAAGCCGCCAACGCGGAACTTGAGGCCCTTCATGTCCTTGACGCTCTTGATTTCCTTGCGGTACCAGCCGCCCATTTGGGCGCCGGTGTTGCCGCAGGGGAAATTCACGATGTTGTACTTGGCGTAAAACTCGCGCATCAACTTGCCGCCATTGCCTTCGAACATCCAGGCCGTCATCTGCCGGCTGTTCAAACCAAAGGGAACGGTGGTACCCAAAGCAAAGGTTTCATCTTTGCCGAAGAAGTAGTAAGCACAGGTGTGACCGCACTCCACGGTGCCGCTCTGCACGCCGTCCACCACGCCAAAGGCAGGCATCAATTCGCCAGCCGCATGGGTTGTGATGGTGAACTTGCCACCGCTCATCTCGCCAACCTTCTTGGCGAAGGTGTCGGCACCACCAAAAATGGTGTCAAGAGATTTGGGGAAGCTTGACGCCAGTCGCCAACGAATGGCGGCCTGGGCATGCACTGCGGGCGCAGCGCCTACAGCCAGCACGCCGGCAATGCCAGCGTTTTTGATAATGGAACGACGATCCATGGAATTCACTCCTGAAGAGTTATTAATTAAACATCTCGCTCGGCGAGTATGTGCACTGAAGACTGATGAAAGTCAGTCGTAATTGTAGAAACAAGGGCAAGGCACGACTTTGGTGTTAACCCTTTAAATACGCCCTGCAGCAGGGGGTATTCAGGAAATCGACAGCAATGGCTTCAGGCCACCACCTTCAGCGCAGGCAGATGGTTTTGTAGCAAGGCGGCAAACCGACCACGAACCGAGGCCTCAATACCGGGCGCATCCAGCCCCTGCAAGGCCAGCAAATGGGCCGGGTCCCCATGCTCGATGAATTCATCACGCAAGCCCAATTGCAGCACCGGTTTGACCACCCCGGCGGCCTGCAAAGCCTCCAGCACCGCACTACCGGCGCCGCCCATCAGGGCACCCTCTTCGACCGTGACCAAAGCGTCATGCCCGGCGGCGACCTTGAGCAGCAAATCAACATCCAAAGGCTTGGCCCAGCGCATGTTGACCACTGTCGCCTGCAGGGCCTGAGCGGCTTCCAGCGCCGGGTACAGCAAGGTGCCAAATGCCAGAATCGCAATACCTCGGCCTTCGCGCTTGACTTCGCCTTTACCGAAAGGCAACGCGTCCAGGCTCGTCTGCACCGGCACACCGGCACCAGCGCCACGCGGGTAGCGCACGGCCACCGGGTGGTTCTGTTCAAACGCGGTACTGAGCAACTGACGGCACTCGTTTTCATCCGCCGGGCATGCCATGCTGATGTTAGGAATGCAGCGCATGAAGGGAATGTCATACGCCCCGGCGTGGGTGGCACCATCGGCCCCGACCAAGCCCGCCCGGTCCAGCGCAAACACCACAGGCAAGTTTTGAATCGCCACGTCATGAATCACCTGGTCGTAGGCGCGCTGCAAGAAGGTGGAATAAATTGCCACCACCGGCTTCAAGCCTTCGCAGGCCAGTCCGGCGGCAAACGTCACCGCATGCTGCTCGGCGATGCCGACATCAAAGTAGCGGGCCGGGAAGCGTTTTTCAAACTCCACCATGCCGGAGCCTTCGCGCATGGCGGGCGTGATGCCCACCAAGCGCGGGTCATGCGCGGCCATGTCGCACAGCCAATGACCAAAAACCTGGGTGAAGGTCTGCTTGGGTGGCGTGCTGGGGCTTTGCAAGCCGACGGCGGGGTCAAACTTGCCGGGACCGTGGTAGGCCACGGGGTCCGCTTCGGCCATTTTGTAGCCCTGCCCTTTTTTGGTCACCACATGCAAAAACTGCGGGCCTTTGAGGTGCTTGATGTTCTCAAGCGTCGGGATCAGCGAATCGAGGTCGTGGCCGTCGATCGGGCCGATGTAATTGAAACCGAACTTCTCAAACAAGGTCGCCGGCACAACCATGCCTTTGGCGGTTTCTTCAATGCGCTTGGCCAATTCGAACAGCGGGGGCGCCACCTGAAGTACATGCTTGCCCGCGTTTTTGGCCGCAGCATAAAACTGCCCGCTCATGAGTTTGGCCAGGTAGCGGTTCAGCGCACCGACCGGCGGGCTGATGCTCATGTCGTTGTCGTTCAGGATGACCAGCAGATTGCAGTCGGCCACGCCGGCGTTGTTGAGCGCTTCAAACGCCATACCGGCGGTGAGCGCGCCGTCGCCAATGATGGCAATCGCGTGGCGTTCTTCACCCTTGATTTTGGCAGCCATCGCCATGCCGAGCGCGGCTGAAATCGAGGTGCTGGAATGCGCGGTGCCAAAGGCGTCGTACTCGCTTTCGGCACGCTGCGGAAAACCGCTCAAACCGCTGAACTGGCGCAGCGAGTCCATGCGCGCGCGCCGTCCGGTCAGGATTTTGTGCGGATAGGTTTGGTGGCCCACGTCCCACACCACACGGTCATGCGGGGTGTTGAAGACATAGTGCAACGCTACCGTGAGCTCTACCGTGCCCAGGTTAGAACTGAGGTGGCCACCGGTTTTGGAAACGCTGCTGAGCACATAGGCGCGCAACTCGGCGGCCAGTGCGTGCAACTGCGTGCTCGGTAACAAACGCAGATCAGCGGGGTCGTTGATGGTATTGAGAAGCGGGTACGAATGATTTGGCATATGCTCGATTTTTTATCGCCATCGGTCTCTTAAACACAAGGACTAATGGCCTATTCCCTAAATTTTTCAATGCCACAACATAAAAAACGGCATCAAAACCTGTTGTTAGCTCAGTCGGTTCACCACCATATTGGCCAAACCCTGCAAGGCCTGGGTGTTGCGCAAGCCACTGTGCGACAAGGCCGCCAGTGCCTGCGCCAGCAGCTCCTGGGCATAGACCGTCGAGCGCTCCAGCCCCAGCAACGAAACATAGGTGGGCTTGTCGTGGTCAGCATCCTTGCCCGCGGTTTTACCCAGCGTGGCCGAGTCGGCCGTCACATCCAGAATATCGTCGACGACCTGAAATGCCAACCCAATCACCGCACCATATTCCATGAGCGCGGCTTGCGCCGCATTGGTGGCATCGCCGCAGGCGGCGCCCATCATCACGCTGGCTTGCAGCAGGGCGCCGGTCTTGAGTCGGTGCATTTCGCGCAGCCGGCTCTCGGTCAACGGCTTGCCGACACTGGCCAGGTCAATGGCCTGGCCGCCCGCCATGCCGGTGCTGCCGGCAGCGCGAGCCAGCAACCGACACAGTCGGGCTTGCTGCGGTAGTGGCATAGCGGCATCATTCGGCGTTAGTAACTCAAACGCCAGGGCCTGCAAGGCGTCACCCGCCAACAGGGCGCTGGCTTCGCCAAACTGCACATGCACCGTCGGCTTGCCGCGGCGCAGCACGTCGTTGTCCATGCACGGCATGTCGTCATGCACCAAGGAATAGGCGTGGATCAATTCGACCGCACAGGCCGCGCGCAAGGCGGCATGCTGCAGCGCCTCAGCGCCGACCTCGGGACTAACCGCTTCGCAGGCCGCCATGACCAACAGGGGACGCAGTCGTTTGCCACCGTCGAGCACAGCGTAGCGCATGGCGTCCACCAGTTCGGCGGGGGCGCCGTGGTCCATTCCCTCTGGCGCATCGGCGGTCACCCAGCGCTCAAGGGCACGCTCGACGCGGGCAAGGTGTGTGGCGCTCCAGGCGCGCAGATCAAAGGCAGTGGGGGTGTTCAATCGGGTGTCCAATTTTTAAGCGCACCCTGGTCCAGCACCTTGATCTGGCCTTCCACGGCTTCCAGCCGGTCGCGGCAAAATTTGAGCAGTTCAGCACCACGCTGGTACTGGGTGAGCAGTTGTTCCAGAGGCATGTCGCCCGACTCCAGCCGGGCCACCAGCTGTTCCAGCTCTTCTTGCGCGGCCTCAAAGCTGGCGGGCGCGGTGGAAACAGATTTTGATGCAGAGGCCATGAGACGGGAATTCTTTAAATGAAAGCCGTGATTTTAGGCGTTGGGGGTGAGGACGGTCACCGCACGCTCAATCATGGCCTTCAGGACGGCGGCGTTAAACGGCTTGGTCAGGTAATCGTCCATGCCCGCCTCAATACAGGCCAACCGGTCTGATTCCATGGCGTTGGCCGTCATCGCAATAATGGGGGTGTGCTGGCCGGGCGGCTCGCTGGCGCGAATGATCCGGGTTGCCTCCAGCCCGCCCATCACGGGCATTTGCATGTCCATGATCACGACATCCCAAGGCTGGCCAGGAAACAAATTCACGGCCTCCTGCCCGTTATTGGCCAAGACCACGGTATGGCCCCATTTTTTGAGCAGTGTGGTGACCAGAATCTGGTTCACCGGGTAGTCCTCCACCAGCAACACCTGCAAGGAACGAGCGGCGACCTGCGCCGGCGCTTCGACTGGGGCCGCAAGCTGTGGCGCCGGGGCGGTTCGCACTAGGGGCGCCACCTGCTGCACCCGGACCGTGAAGTGAAAAGTACTGCCCTGCCCCGGCTCACTCTCCACCCAAATGCGTCCGCCCATCAGCGCCACCAACCGCGCACTGATGGCCAAGCCCAGGCCAGTGCCCCCGAACTGTCGGGTGGTCGAGGCATCAGCCTGGCTGAAGGCCTCAAACACACCTTGCTGTTTTTCCGTCGGGATGCCAATGCCGGTGTCGCGCACCGACACATGAATTTCACCCTCCTGCGCTGACAGGCGGGTGTATTCAACCCCCACCGTCACACCCCCTTGCGCCGTGAATTTGATGGCGTTGTCACACAGGTTGGTGAGAATCTGGCGGATACGCCCGGGGTCGCCGCGTACTTGCTGGGGAAAATCTGCACCGAGTTGGCAGGTCAGCGTCAACCCTTTTTTCACGGCCCGGGCTTCAATGGTTTTAAGCGTCTCGGTGACCGTGCTGGCGAGTGAAAACTCGACCCACTCGATATCCAGTTTGCCAGCTTCAATTTTGGAAAAATCCAGAATATCGTTCAAGATCACCATCAGCGATTTGGCCGAGTTCTTGACGATGGTGAGGTACTCGTGCTGGGTGGCGTTCAGGGGCGTGTCCAGCGCCAGATCGGTCATGCCGATCACGCCGTTCATGGGCGTCCGGATCTCATGGCTCATGTTGGCCAAAAACTCGCTCTTGGCCTGGTTGGCGGCATCGGCGGTGCGCTTGGCATCGCGCAGTGCCTGGTTCAGCCGGTTGCGCTCGGTGATGTCAAGAATCGTCCCCACCAGCGCTGTCACTTCACCGGCGCTGTTGGTCAGCGGCGCCTTCCAGTACAAACCTTCACGCACTTCACCCGTTTTGCGGTTGGTAAAACTGGCCTCATAGCTTTGCACGGTGGCTGTGAGCCACAGCTCCTGATCCTTGGCGTGCATGGTGTTGGCGGCGTCGCCCGGCACCAGGTCAAACACATTTTTACCAATCCACTGCTCACGGTCGATACCAAAAAGCTCCTCAAACGCCTTGTTGAAGCGCAGGTAACGTCCGCTCACCTCCTTGAGATAAATCGCTGTCGGCGTGGCCTCCAGCAAGACCTCGACAAAACGCAATTGCTCTTCCAGCTGCGACTCAATGGTCTTGCGCGCCGTGATGTCAGTGCGAATGGCAATAAATTGCTCGGGCTGCCCATCCTCATCCACCAGCGGCACCACGGTGGCATCCACCCAGTAATAGTCACCTTGTTTGTTGCGATTGCAAATCTCGCCGCGCCAGACACGGCCTTGCAGAATCGTTTTCCACATATTTTTGAAAAACACTGTCGATTGGGCACCTGAATTGATGATGCGGTGATTCCGGCCCATCAACTCATCCCGCGCGTAACCACTGATATCGCAGAACCGGTCATTGACGTAGGTGATATCACCCTGCAAGTCCGTGATGCTGACGATGGCATGCTGGTCGAGTGCAAACTTTTGGTTGTCCAGCGCACGGCGGCCCAACTCCCGATCATTCACCAGCGCCACCACACGCTCGGTCAGCGCCTCCAGATCATCAGCCGGGAGGGAAGCAAAGCCGGATTCGGAGCCATCCTCAAATGAAACCAGCACCTGACGCAGCGACTCCAGCGCGCGCTGGCGCATTTGCAGCTCACTGCGCAACTGAATCGTCGTGCGGCTGAGAATACTGAAGGTATGGCGAATCTCCACCGGGGCATCGCTGCCCAGCAAGTCATTGGCATCCACCGTGCCGGACAAAATGTCGGCCTCATGCGCCCGCACGCGGTCAAAATTGCCAAGCCAGCGCTTGAGCGGAATCCGGATCAGCACCACGCCACAGACTAGGGCCCCCAACGACAGCCCCAGGGCCAGCAGCGCCAGACGCCACAGTTCACTGGCCACCTTGTCTGCCGCAAACACCAGTCGCAGCACCCCGTAGTCCTTGCCGCCCACAACAATGTTGTGGTTGACGTCAAACAACTGCGCTTGAACCATCGCCTGCAACCACTGCGGTGAGGGGAACTGGATGTTGTAACGATTGACGGCCTTGACGACCACCCCGTTGGAATCAATGAATTGCGCCTGCGCAAAGTGCGAGCGGGACACCACGCGCTCCAGCGTTTTGGTGATGGTGTCAAAGTCGCCAATCACCACGCTGTCGGCCACGCTTTGGTCCGCCACATTCATCATCATCTCGGCGGCCAGCAAGGCATCGTCCACATTCTGGGAGAACTGGTACTTGTAAAACAGGCCCAAGCCCGAGCTGACAAATATCAGCAAGGACACCAGATACAGCGTGAACACACGCCCCACCAGTGAGCGGGGAAGCCAACGCGAAAAAAAACTCATGCCAAGACAGGTCTAGTGAAGGGACACCGGCGCCGATTGGAAGAAGCGCCGATAGGACGCATAGTCTGCGCCAGTGGCTGCAATGAAATAAGCATCTTTGGGCAAGCCCACTTCTTTGGACACCTGGTGCAGGATGTCACGGCCTTTGGGGTCCTTGGACATCTCGATAAACGCACTCGCTACGGCGCGAACCTCTTTGTCAGGCACCTTGGCCGAGGCCATCAAAGCCAGATCCTGAAACGGCTCTGAGCTCCAGAGCACCCGAAATTTCTTGTTTTCACGCTTGGCATAACCGTCCATGAGCTGTGAATTGGCCCCGGAAGCCTGCACTTTACCGCTGAAGAGCTGGGCAAAGGAGGCATCCTGATTGCCTGCAAACACCACTTTCACATCGATTT
>CAJAFJ010000312.1 GCA_903938955.1 uncultured beta proteobacterium
CAGGTTGCCCACGTAAAGTTTGTTGCCCATGAAAGGACTCCTCAAAATAACTCAAAACGCGATGGAGTCCAAAACCGCTATTACCACGCAATCAACAAACAAATGAAGACTTAAAGCAGACGCGAAACTGACTAAACACCGCAAACTTGCATCGCCGATTTTTCGACAATACAAAATCAATTATGCGTCAAGTTTTATATTTTCACAATCTTTTTTGATGAAAGATGAATAACAGTGTTAGTCAATGGTTCCGGGTGGCGCTTGGTGTTCGGCTTTTGACGCGAGCGTTTGTGGGTCTTCGTAATGTCGCCACTGCTTCATGGCGTTCTGCATGGTCAGAACTTGCCGCTCAAAAGCGGGGCACGCCGCGCACATGGCCATGTGCAGACGCAGTGCCAAGCGGTCTTGCCAGGGCAATAAGCGGTCTTCTCGCGCAATCACGAGCACGGTGATTTCTTTACAGGTTTTTCGGAGCATCATGATGCGGCTTTGGGTGTGGCAAACCAGTTCAGTTCCAGGCATTCACGCAATCTGAGGCGTGCCCGATGCAATTGAACATACAAGTTAGTCGGCGTCAGGCCCAATTGCTGACAGATCTCTTCGCTGGAGAGCTCTAACCACTCGCGCATTAAAAAGAGCCGGCCTTGTGTTGCTGGCAATTTATCGGTGCAGGCTTCCAGCACCTCGAAAAACTGGCGACTGCTGAATTGTTGTTCCGGGTTGCCCCATTCGGCGGGGGTGTGCGAAAAATGCCCGTCTGGTTTGAAACCCAGGTATTCCAGCGGATCGGTGTCGTCATCTTCCGAATGTTCAAGCCCGCTGACTTCCCGACGGTGGTGCCGCAAGGCATCAATCACCTTGTGCTTGAGGATGCCGACCAGCCAGGTCTTGAGTTGCGACCGGTTGTCAAAAGCCTGCGGTTTGGCCAGGGCCGCCAGCACCGTCTCGGACACGGCATCTTCGGCCCAGGTGTCGTTACGCAACTGAAGGCGGGCGAAGCGCAGCAAATAACCGCGGTGCCCCACCAGTTGTTGCTCGTATGTGGCGGCTGCGTTGGTGGTCATGGTGGGCCGCAGTGTACGGTTGCTGGGTGTTGCTTATCAGAGCGCCATCCTTCCCGCGGCGGTGGGCGCTCTGTTGTTACCAGTTGGCTTCCCGCTCCGGCGTGGCGCTGATTTTGTGGATCGACAAGTCGGCACCGTCGTATTCTTCTTCCTGGCTCAGGCGCAGGCCCATCGTGGCCTTGAGGGCGCCGTACACCACCAGCCCGCCCAGCGCGGCCCAGACCACGCCCATCGTGGTGCCAATCAACTGCGCGCTGAATGACACACCGCCCAGGCCACCCAAGGTTTTTGAGCCAAAAATGCCCGCCGCCAAACCGCCCCAGGTGCCGCACAAACCGTGCAGTGGCCAGACGCCCAGTACGTCGTCGATCTTCCATTTGTTTTGCGTCAGCGTGAACATGACGACAAAAATGACGCCCGCCACCGCGCCCACCACCAGTGCGCCCAGCGGGTGCATCAGGTCCGAGCCGGCGCACACCGCCACCAGGCCAGCCAGCGGGCCGTTGTGCACAAAGCCGGGGTCATTCTTGCCCGCCAGCAGGGCCGCCAGCGTGCCGCCGACCATTGCCATCAGCGAGTTCACGGCCACCAGGCCCGAGATTTTGTCCAGCGTTTGCGCGCTCATCACGTTGAAACCAAACCAGCCGACCGTCAGAATCCAGGCGCCCAGCGCCAGAAACGGAATGCTCGATGGCGGGTGCGCCGAAATGCCGCCATCCTTGCGGTAGCGGTTGGCGCGGGCGCCCAGCAGTATCACCGCAGGCAGCGCAATCCAG
>CAJAFJ010000313.1 GCA_903938955.1 uncultured beta proteobacterium
CGCGGTGCAATTGGCTGAAGGAGACCAGGTCGCGGCTGATCACTTGCAGCTCGAAGGTGCCGGTGCCGCTGATGTAGTGGCAGCTCACCACCTCGGGAATGGCGCGTATCGCCTCCTCCAGCCCGCGCAGTACGTCGCCGGCGTTGCGGTCCGCATCCAGCCGCACAAAGGCCAGCACCCCCAGTCCGATTTTGTGGCGGTCAATCACGGCCCGGTAGCCTTTGATGAAGCCGGACTCTTCCAGCGCCCGCACCCGGCGCCAGCACGGTGCCGCGCTCAGGCCCACGCGCGACGCCAGCTCGGCATTGCTCAGACGGCCATCGGCCTGCAATTCATTCAGGATGGCGAGGTCAAACTTGTCTAGTGTTTCCATAGGGGTGCTTTTGGCGCAAGATTCTTTCAAAACGTGAGTGTAAGGGCCCCAAAATCAACGCGTCACATCGGCCTGCGTGGCGTCATCCTCTGTGGCCCACCGGAACACAAAGTTGGCGCGGTGCTGGCTGGCTTCAACCAGGCGGGCATTGGGCTCGTCATTGCTGGCCACCCAGGCGCGTGCTTCGGCTTCGCTGCGGCCAAACTGCCTGTGGCGTCGGGTGAGGCGTTCGATGCGCAGGGCCTCGTCTACCGCCACGTACCAGATGTCGTCCAGCAAGGGCGCCACGCGGGCCCAGTGGCCTTCGTTCAGCAGCAGGTAGTTGCCTTCGGTGACCAGCAGCCGGGTGGTGTGCAAGACCGCAATGGCGCCGGCCATCGGTTCTTCAATCTCGCGCCGGAAATCCGGGGCATAGACGATGTCCTCAGCCCCTTGCCGGCGCAGGCGCTCCAGCAGGGCGACATAACCGGCGCTGTCAAAACTGGGTGGCGAGCCTTTGCGCTGCGCCAGTCCCAGCCGCGCCAGTTCCACGTTGGCGAGGTGAAAACCGTCCATGGGCATCACCTGGGACAGCGCCGGAAAAGCCTGGCACAGGGCCTGCGCCACGGTGGATTTGCCACAGCCCGGCGGCCCCACCAAGCCGATGATTTTGCGCTGGCCGTCCTGGCTTAGCGCTTGCAGGCGCGCCAAAGCCGACGTGGGTAGTGAGGGCAAGGAGGGGGTCGGGTTCACATCAATCATTTGGCCGATGATGCCTTCATTTTGGAAACAGCGAACGCCACCGGGTGGATGGCGGGCGGGGGTGTCAAAACAAGGGCTGCAAGGCCGGGTACAGCGCACGAAAGCGCGGGTAGCGTTCGGCCAGGACCTGCGCCAGTGCGGCATCGGGCTCAAAGCCCTGCGCCAGCGGCAGGGGCTGACACACCTCGGTCTCAAGGCCGCCATCCGCCAGCCAGGCCAGGCGGGCTGCGCCCAAAGCGGCTGCGGCGTGGGCGCCTTCGGGGCGGTGCAGCGGGCAGCCCAGGCCGCTGGCCAGCAGCTGTGCCCAGGCATCGCTGCGGGCGCCGCCACCGACCAGCGCCAGGGGGATGTCGGACGGCGCACGCTGGCCCATGGCGCGCAGGCCGTCCATCAGGCCAAAGCTCACGCCTTCCATCACGGCATAGCCCAGGTCGGCGGCGCTGTGTTCACCGCGCAGGCCGATGAAAGCGCCGCTGGCCTGCGGGTTGTTGTGCGGGGTGCGCTCGCCGCTTAGGTAGGGCAAAAACACGGGGGCGCGGGTCCGCTGCGCCAGCCCCAGGTCGGCCACTTGCTGCGCCAGATGCGCTTCATTTGCACTGCCGGTGAGCTGGGTGACCCAGCTAAAGGCGCTGGCCGCACTGAGCATGACCGCCATCTGGTGCCAGCGCCCGGGCAGGGCGTGGGCAAAGGCGTGCACGGCCAGTTCCGGTGCGGGCCGGTAGCGGTCGCTCACCCGAAACACCACGCCCGAGGTGCCCAGCGAGACAAAGCCTTGCCCGGCTTGCGCCGCGCCAATGCCCACGGCGCTGGCGGCGTTGTCGCCCCCGCCGCCAGCCACCTGCACGCCTGCAGGCAGGCCCCAGGCGTGGGCCAGGGGCGCGCGCAGCACGCCGCTGGGCGCGCTGCCTTCCACCAGACGCGGCATGTGGGACAGGTCGAGTTCGCAGGCTGCCAGCATGGCCTCGCTCCAGCGGCGTTGGCCCACGTCCAGCCACAAGGTGCCGGAGGCGTCCGACATCTCGCTCACCGCTTCGCCCGTGAGTTGCAGGCGCAGCCAGTCCTTGGGCAGCAGCACTTGCCTGATTTGCCCAAACAGCGCGGGTTCGTGCTCGCGCAGCCACAAGAGCTTGGGGGCAGTGAAGCCGGGCATGGCCAGGTTGCCGGTGATCTGGCGCGAGCTAGGCACGCGGCGTTCCAGCTCGGCGCATTGCACCTCCGAGCGGCCGTCGTTCCACAAGATGGCGGGGCGCAGCACCTCGGCTTGCGCGTTCAGCACCACGGCGCCGTGCATCTGGCCCGAGAGGCCGATGGCGCGCACCTGCCGCCAGGCCTGTGGCGCGGCAGCGCGCAGTTGCGCCACGGCGTGTTCCAGTGCCTGCCACCAGTCGGCGGGGTGTTGTTCGCTCCAGGTCGGGTGGGGGCGCTGCACGGTGAGCGGGGCATCGACGCTGGCGTGCACATGGTGCCGCGCGTCGAGCAACAGGAGTTTGATGCCGGAGGTTCCGAGGTCGATGCCGAGGTACATGGTGTGAATGGGGTTCAGGTTTTAGGGCCGAAGCGGCTGGCCGCCTGGCGGCGGTATTCGCTGGGCGTCATGCCTTTGATGTCGAGAAAGCGGCGATTGAAATTGGCCAGGTTGTTGAAGCCGACGTCAAAACCGATGCTGGCAATGAAGAGGTCGGATTCCATCAACAACTGGCAGGCGCGGTTGACCCGCACATGATTGACAAAGTCGGTGAAGGTGTTGCCCGTGGCGCGCCGGAAGAAGCGCGAGAAGCGGCTCTCGGTCATGCCCAGCTCGCGCGCCAGGTCGGCCGCCGACAGGGGTTCGGCCAGGTTCTCGGTCAGGCGGCTGAGGATGGCGTTGATCTGGTCTTGCTGGGTGTCGTTGTCCACGCTTTGCAACTGGGCGTTGGAGAGCAGGCGGTAGTCGGTGCACTGCGCCAGGTCGCTCAGAAAGACGCAAAAGGCGCCGAAGCGTGCCAGCCCGTGGCGGGCCTTGATCAGCCGCCAGTGCGCTATGGCCTGCTCGTGCATACCGAAAAACTCGATGCCGTTCTTGGCGCGCTCCAGCAGCGGCAGCACATCGCGCAATTCCGGGATGTACTGGCTGCTGGCCTCGATGGGTTCATGCGGGAACTGGATCACCAGGTCGCGCTCGACCACGCCGCCTTCGGGCAGGTCCATGGTGACCCAGTTGTGCGGCAGGCGGGGGCCGGTCAGCACCAGGTGGCCGGGCTGGAACTGGCCAATCCAGTCGCCCACAAACACCTTGCCCGAGGTGGCGGTGATGAGGTGCAACTCGTACTCGTCGTGGTGGTGCCAGCGCGCCAGCGGCGTGGGGTAGCCGTGCGAGAGGCAGCGGATAAAGCCGACCTCGTTGGGCGATTCGTAACCCAGCTCGGGGGAGCGGCTGTAGTCGTGTTCCAGCTCGGGTTTGAGTTGACGGGGTTTGTGGGTCATGGTGCAAGGCGGGGGAGCAGGTGTCAGGACATCACATTAGCACTGGTGGCGGTCATTTTGAATGATCTTTGACGAATAGCGTGACACGGGCGAAGGCCTGGCGCAGGGCCGTGATCAATCGCTCGTCGTTGGCCAGCGGGCCCCACAGGGTGAGGTCGGCGCAGAACGCGGCCACGGGATCGGTGGCGTCGCAGATGGCGTGGGCCACCGCGGGGTCCATGGCCTGGTCCTGGTAGGTGTAGGCAAGTTGCCCGGCATGCCAGCGTTGCAGGTAAGCCAAAAACAGCGCCGGCAGCATGGCCACGCTGTGGATGGACTCGCCGCGTGCCAGCCGGTCGCGGAGGGTGGGCGCGATCATGGCGGGAATCTTGGCAAACGCGTCCATGGCCACGCGTTGGTTGGTGTCCGCAATGGCGGGGTTGCCAAAGCGGTCCAGCACCACGTCGCGGTAGGCGGCCAGGTCAAGGGGGCTGGGGCTGAGCACGGGTATCACGTCGTCGGTCACGTAGTCAAACGCAAACTGACGAATCACCGGGTTCAGGGTGCCTTCGTGAATGAAGGTGTAGCCCACCAGCGTGCCGGCCCAGGCAATGCAACTGTGGGTGGCGTTGAGCAGGCGAATTTTGGCTTCTTCATGGGCTTGCACCGACTGCACCATCTCCACGCCAACTGTCTCCCACGCGGGGCGGCCCGCGATGAAGTTGTCTTCAATTACCCACTGGATGAAGCTCTCACCCATCAGCGCGGCGGGGTCGTCCACGCCGGTGGCGGCCTTGACGCGCTCGCGCACGTCGGGCGTGGGGCGGGGCGTGATGCGGTCCACCATGGCATTGGGGCTGGTGGTGTGGGTCTGCACCCAGGCCAGCAGCGCGCTGTCGTTCAGGGCTTCGATGAACTGCAGCAGGCCGCCGCGCGAGCGCTCACCGTTGTGGCGCAGGTTGTCGCAGTTCATGAGCGTCACCGGGCCGGCGCCGGCCTGCATGCGGGCGCGCAGCAGGGTCACCAAGCCGCCGTAAAGGGTGTGACCGGCCTGGCCGGCTTGCACGGCGTCGAGATCGGCGCGCAGGTCGGGGAAGGTAGCCCAGTCCAGCTGGTGCTGGGCATCCAGGTAGTAGCCCGCTTCGGTGACGGTGAACGAGATGATGCGGGTGGCCGGGTCGGTGGCCACGGCCACCAGGGGGGCCAGGTCGTCCTGGTAGGAGATGATGCGCTGGATGGACGTGATGCGCGTGTAGCGACGCTCGCCCTGCGGCGTGACGGTTTCCAGCGTGTAGGCACCGCC
>CAJAFJ010000314.1 GCA_903938955.1 uncultured beta proteobacterium
CGGCGGGCACTTTGCCGGAGGCACCGCTCATGCGGCCATCGGTCACCAGCGCGACCTTGAAACCCTTGCCCTGCAACACGGCCAGCGGCGGCGTGAGCTTATGCAACTCGGGCATACCATTGGCTTGCGGCCCTTGCCAGCGCACCACGCACACCACATCACGGTCAAGTTCACCGGCATTGAAGGCCGCGTGCAAACCTTCTTGCGAGTCAAACAACCGGCACGGCGCCTCGATCACATGGCGGTCATCCGGCACCGCAGAAATTTTGATCACGCTGCGGCCCAGATTGCCCAGCAGCAATTTAAGTCCACCGGTGGCACTGAAAGGCGCACTGGCCGGGCGCACCACGCTCTCGTCCAAACTGGCACCGGCATCAACCCAGCGCAAGGCGCCATCAGCCGGGTTGACGCCCGGGATGGCCGTATATTCACGCAGGCCGCCAGCCCGCACCGTCAGCACATCGGCGTGCATAAAGCCCGCGTCCAGCAGTTCACGAATCACAAAGCCAGGGCCGCCAGCCGCCTGGAACTGGTTAACGTCGGCACTGCCGTTGGGATAGACCCGACTGAGCAAGGGCACCACGTCAGACAGGTTTGAGAAGTCATCCCAGTCAATCACGATACCCGCAGCGCGAGCCACCGCCACCCAATGAATCAAATGGTTGGTGGAGCCGCCGGTGGCCAGCAAAGCCACCATTGCGTTGACGATGCAACGCTCGTCCACCACCTGGCCAATCGGGGCAAAGCGGCGCGACTTGATGTCGCCCAGCACGGTGCGCACCGCTTCGCGCGTGAGCTCCTCGCGCACGGCCGCACCGGGGTTGATGAAGGCCGTGCCCGGCACATGCAGGCCCATGACTTCAAGCAGCATCTGGTTGCTGTTGGCTGTGCCGTAAAAAGTGCAAGTGCCCGAGCCATGGTAGGCCTTGGACTCGGCTTCCAGCAGTTCGGCGCGGCCGACCAGACCCAACGCCGCCTGCTCGCGCACCTTGGATTTTTCGTTGTTTGACAGGCCGGAAGTCATCGGGCCCGCGGGCACAAACACCGTGGGCAAATGGCCAAAATGCAGAGCGCCGATCAGCAGGCCAGGCACGATCTTGTCGCACACGCCCAACATCAACGCGGCATCAAACACATCGTGGCTCAGCGAGACGGCGGTGGCCATGGCAATCACATCGCGCGAAAACAGGCTGAGTTCCATACCCGCCGTGCCTTGCGTAACGCCGTCGCACATGGCGGGCACGCCGCCCGCCACCTGCGCCGTGGCACCGAGTTTGCGGGCCTCCAGCTTGATGATGTCGGGGTAATGTTGCAGCGGCGCGTGGGCCGACAGCACATCGTTGTAGGCGGTGACGATACCGATGTTGGGTGCCCGCTCGGCCACCACACGGAATTTATCGTTACTGGGCAAGGCTGCAAAAGCGTGGGCCACATTGGCACAGCCCAAACGCTCGGCACCCGGTTTGCGGTTGGCTGTCTGGGTCAGTCGCTCAAGATAGGCACTGCGCGTGGCCTGGCTGCGTTCGCGGATGCGTGCTGTGACGGCTTCAACAATAGGATGGAGTTTCATGGCGCTTGAAAAGTTGGTAACTAAATTACAAGCGCAATGGTACTCGGTAACCGTCAACAATGGGGATTCCCTGCGTTACCAGATGGTTACCAAACTCAAACCCCTGCGTCATCCGCTCGTATATTCGCTTGTGTGGGCATCGACATTAACCTACATTTGCAGACTGATTTCAACCCTTGGAGACCCTCATGATCAAACCCATTTCATTGCTGGCTGCAGCCTTGGTACTCACCGCTTGCGCGTCCACGCCGCCCGGCCCCACCGCCTCGGCTGCCTTGGTCGCCACCAAAGGCAGTACGGTAACGGGATCGGTTCAATTCGCGCAAAAAGGCAACATGGTGCGGGTCAGCGGCGAAGTGCGGGGGCTCGCGCCCAACACCGAGCATGGCTTTCATGTGCATGACAAAGGTGACTGCTCCAGCGGCGACGGACTCAGTGCGGGCGGCCACTTCAACCCCAATGGCAAAGCCCACGGCTCGCATGATGTCAGCGAACACCATACCGGTGACCTGCCCAGCCTGAAAGCCGACGCCAACGGCATAGCGCATATCAATTTTGAGTCCGCCACCATCACTGTGGGCAGCGGCGTGACCGATGTGAGCGGACGTGGACTGATCGTGCACCGCGACCCAGATGACTTCAAGACCCAGCCCACCGGCAACGCAGGCCCGCGCCTGGCCTGCGCCGTCATCACAAAATCCTGAAAATCACGCCCGCGATGGCAAGCCATGACCGTGGCTTGCCTATACTGAGGCCATGACCTCTATCGCCGATCTCCGCAAAAGTTACGAACGTGCCGAACTCAATGAAGAGGCTTCGCACGCCGACCCCCTGCTTCAATTTGAACAATGGCTGAAAGAAGCCATCAGTTCTGAAATACCCGAACCCAATGCCATGACCCTGGCGACCGTCGCCAGCAACTTGCGCCCCAGCACCCGCGTGGTGCTGATCAAAGGTTATGACGCCAGCGGCATCACTTGGTTTACCAACTATGACAGCCGCAAGGGGCACGAGTTGGCGGGCAACCCGTTTGCGGCGCTGCAATTTCACTGGGTCGAGCTGGAGCGCGTGGTGCGCATTGAAGGCCTGGTTGAAAAGGTCAGCGACAAAGAAAGTGACGACTATTTTCACAGCCGCCCGCTGGATTCGCGCATTGGCGCCTGGGCCTCGCCACAAAGTCAGGTGATTTCCGGGCGCGGCGTGCTGGTCGCCAACGCGGTCAAGTTCGGGGCGCAGTTTTTACTGCATCCGCCACGCCCGCCCCACTGGGGCGGCTACCGGCTCAAGCCGGACAACTGGCAGTTCTGGCAGGGCCGCAAAAGCCGCTTGCATGACCGTTTGCGCTATACCTTGAGCGCGGACGACAACGGCACAAAAACCGCTGAAGCCCGCTGGATTCGCGAGCGCCTGGCGCCCTGAAATCGTTACTGCGGTTCAGGCACCAAATCGCAGGCCACAGCCCCTTATTTAAGGCTGCCTGACAAGAACTGCGCCAGCCGCACGCTCTTGGGGCTGGTCAGCACGTGCGCCGGATTGCCCTCTTCTTCGATACGGCCCTTGTGCAGGAAGATCACATGGTTGGACACCTCACGGGCAAAGCCCATTTCGTGGGTGACGACCACCATGGTGCGGCCTTCCAAGGCCAGGTTTTTCATGACCTTGAGCACCTCGGACACCAGCTCGGGGTCGAGCGCACTGGTGGGCTCGTCGAACAACATCACTTCGGGCTCCATGGCCAGGGCGCGGGCAATGGCCACGCGCTGCTGCTGGCCGCCACTCATGTGCGATGGGTATCGGTCTTCAATGCCCGCCAGATCGACGCGCGCCAGGTATTTGCGCGCAATTTCAACCGCTTCATCGCGGCCAACGCCCATGACATGCATAGGCGCTTCAATGATGTTTTGCAACACCGTCATGTGCGCCCACAAATTGAAATGCTGAAACACCATCGCCAGCTTGGTGCGAATGCGCTGCAGTTGCCGGGGGTCCACGGCACCCAGCTCGCCATTCGGCGTGGGGGCTAATTTAAGCGACTCACCGGCGACCAGAATGCGGCCTTCATGCGGTTTCTCCAGCAGGTTGATGCAGCGCAGAAACGTACTTTTGCCAGAACCTGAGCTGCCAATGATGCTGATCACATCGCCCGCATGCGCGGTCAGCGAGACGCCTTTAAGCACCTCGTTGGCACCGAAGCGCTTGTGGATGTTTTCTACCTGGAGTTTGATGAGTTTGGTGGTCATGGGCTAAGGAGCTGAATAGGCACAGGGAGAAGCGGGCTCAAGCGCCCAGCAGTTCACCGGTTCTGAAAGGGGTGGCGCCAGCAATTTTGGCCAACTCACCACCGGCCGTGACGTAGCGGTCGCGAATGCGGGCATACAAGACGCCGTCAACGCCCGCCACGATGCGCTGCGTCTGGTTGGCAATCGGGTCAATCACTTCGGCGACCAGATCGCCCTGGCTTAAGCGGTCGCCGACATGGGCGGCAAAAACCACCACGCCCGCCGCGGTCGCGTTCAGGGTTTCTGAACCGGCCAGCGGTGTTGGCTGGCATTTGAAAGGGGGAATGACGGGCAGTTGCTCGCACGCCAGCACGCCAATGTGCTGCAAATAGGCATAAATGGCTTGCGCATCGGTCTTGGCAAACGCATGGCTCACATCCCGCTCGCCGCGCAACTCGATGGTGGTGCTGCAGCAGCCTTGCGGCAACGGCGCCTTGAGGCCTGCTGCGGCCAAGGCCTCCGCCAGCCGCCACCACACACCCGACAGGCATTCATCAAACGGGCCTGAGCCTGAGTTCTTCGCCAGCAAAATGGCCTCGCTGCCCATCAGGCGTGCCAGCGGCTCTAGCTGCGGCCAACAGGGTTCTTCGGTGTAGAAGTGCATCACGCCTTCGCCATCGCAATGCAGGTCCAGCACGCTGTCGGCGTCATGCGCCAGGGTCAGCAGCGTGCGACGCAGGCTGTGCAACTCGGTCACGGGAGCCCAGCTTTGCAAATACGCGCCCATGGCACGGCGCACCAGCGCCACGTTGGCTTGCGGGTCGTTCGTTACCGCTGCCAGCACGGTCGGTGCCGTGGCTTTTGCCAGATCGGGGTAATGGCGGTTGTAGTTCTCGGACGTATCCAGGTCAAAGCGGCCCATTGGTTTATGGTCCAGCCGCTGCGCCAGCCCGAGCGGGTTGGACACCGGCACCAGAATGACTTCACCCTGAATCAGTTGGGCGGCCTCGGCCGCTTCCAACAGGCTCCGCAAGTGGTGCGCCACCAGCATGCCGGGCAACTCTTCCGCGTGCAGACTGGCCTGGATGTACACCTTGGGGCGCGCGCCCGGTGTGCCAAAGTGAAAACTGGTCAGCGTTTTTTGGCTGCCCAGACTGCTGGCGAGCAAGGGATGGTCAATGCGTTGCATGGCGATCAATGTTTACGCGGCGCCAGATAAGCCAGCAGGCGCCCTTCGCTGAAGCGGAAGAAGCCAATCAGGCAAAACGAGGCGGTGAGGTAGATGGAGGCGGCGGCCAGGTAGGCCTCAAACGGCAGGTAATAGTCCGAGTAAATGCGGCTGGCCGCCGCGGTCACATCCAGCATCGACGGCACGGCGCTGGCCAGGCTGGTGCTGTGCAGCATCATCACCACTTCATTGCTGTAGGCGGGCAAGGTGCGGCGCATGGCGCTGGGCAGCACGATCCGCAGAACGGCCTGAAAGCGGCTCATGCCAAAGGCCTGCGCGGCTTCAATCTCGCCCGGGCTGGTTTCCCGAATGGCACCAGCCAGCATTTCGGCGGTGTAGGCGGCGGTATTCA
>CAJAFJ010000315.1 GCA_903938955.1 uncultured beta proteobacterium
TCGCCCGATAAAAACAGGTTTTTGGCCAGTTGCTGCGTGATAGTGGAGCCGCCCACTACTTTGGGGGGCTTCACCACGGGCGGTGGTCTTGCGGAGTTCAAGACCGGTTTTTTGCTGGCCTGCAGTTTGGCCGTTTGCGCATCGGCCTTCGCTTCAGCCTTGGCATTTTTTTGCCAGGCTTTTTCCAGTGCATCCCAGTCCACACCGTCGTGGTAGGCAAAGCCATCGTCCTCGGATGCGATCACCGCGCGCTTGAGGTTGTTGGAGATTTGGGCATAAGGCACCCATTGCTGGCGCCAGCGCAGCGTGCCTTTTTCGGTCAGCACGCGCCAGGCTTCAGAGCGTTCAAACGCGGTGGACTCCGGCGCCACCACCGCCATGACGGCAATGCGGGCAACGAAGAAAAGCTGCAGCGCCAGCAGGGCTGCGGCCGCTAAACCGAGCCAGCGGAAAAACGCTTTCACAGTGGAATGTCCTTGTGCAAGTCCAGTCGACGGCGCAGGCCTCAGGCCATGACGGCGCGCAACTCGGTCAGCACCTGTTGCGAAGGCGGCAGCACGCCGCGCCAGATCAGGAAGGCCTCGGCGGCTTGCTCCACCAGCATGCCCAGGCCGTCACGCGCCACGGCGCCGTGCTCGCGTGCCCAGGTCATGAAGCCTTCAGCGGCAGGGCCGTACATCATGTCGTAGGCCAGCGCGCCGGGCTTGAGGGTACTGGCTGCTACCGGCACACCGCCCCCATTCAGGCTGCTGGCGGTGCCGTTGATCACTACGTCGAAATCACAGGTGAGCGCTTGCAGATCGGTCGCCACCAGTTCTGTGTTGTGCAGCAACGCCAGGGCTGCATGGCGGGCTACTAGCGCCGTCGCTTTGGCAAGCGTGCGGTTGGCGATGGTGATATTGGCGGGTTGCGCCTGCAGCAGTGGGCCGACCACCCCGGCGGCGGCACCGCCCGCGCCAATCAGCAGCACGCGGCGACCGCGCAAGTCCAGTCCGGCGTTGCGCTGGATGTCGTTGACCAGACCGACGCCGTCGGTGTTGTCGGCCAGAATGGCGCCGTCTTTGAAGGTCAGTACGTTGCAGGCCTGCGCCAGCAAGCCGCGCTCGCTGGTCTGGGTGGCCAGTGCGGCGGCTTCAAACTTGAAGGGCACGGTGATGTTGCAGCCTTTGCCGCCTTCTTGTAGGAAGGCGTGGATGGCAGGTGTAAAGCCGTCCAGTGGAATCAGCCGTTTGCCATAGTGCAAGGTCTGGCCGGTCAGTTCGGCAAAGCGCGCATGAATCCAGGGGGATTTGCTGTGTTCGATCGGGTTACCCATCACGCAATAGAGATCAATGGTCATAGTTACTTGGTGGTGAGTTTGGTTTCGAGGATTTCGTCGCGGGTGAACTTGAAGCGTGACACCACCCAGATTTGATCGGCTTTGCGGCGCATTTCTTCGTTGAAGCGACCAAAGGGCCCGGCACTTCGGACAATCGCATCGGCCCGCCGATCGAGTGTCGGGATGCCCGAGCTGTCGATGATTTCGGTTTTGAGAATGCGCCCATCCTGGTTGATGGTGACGCCCATGGTCAGGTTGCCATAGAGTTTTTTGCCGCCCGCTTCGGGGAAGTTTTCGGTGCCTTTGTCTTCAATGGCGCGGCGCAGGTGGTCGTAGTACACGGCGTACACCTCTTCGCGCGTGGCCGGGCTGATGTAGCGCTTTTTCGGGCGGGCGTTTTCCAGGTTGATGCGCCGCTCAATCTCGGCTAGCAGCTTGATCAGCTGGCGGCGTTTTTCTTCGCGCTCCTGCTCATCGGGCGTGGCGTTGGCTTGCTTGGGGTCCGGTGGGGGCCAGGCGGCCAGCGTTTTTTTGACGTCGGCGAGCATCAGGTTTTGCTGCTCTTGCAGGTTTTGCAACTGTTTCTGCGTCTGCTGCTCAGCATCGTCGCCGGACTCGGTCCGCAGCGACGGCGGCAGCGGGCTGGTGGCGCGGCCCGCGTCGGCATCGCCGCCGCCGGCCATCGACGCCTGGGCGATGGCGCGGGCTTTGTCCGGTCGCTCGTTGGTGCGGGCGTTGACCAGAATCACTTCCAGCGGCGTGTCTTCAAACACGCGGTTGAAGGCCTGGGGGTCGACAAAACGCACCGTCAGCAGTACGGCATGCACGGCGATGGAGGCGCCGAGTGCCAGCTGCAACACGCTGAAAGATCGCAGGTTCACGGGGTCGTTATTTCCTGAGGGGTGGCGAGGGCGTCGTCCGGGCTTTCGCTCATGTCGACGGCAATGGCAATCGGGCCGGCGCTGGCTTCTTCATCGTCGTCGCCCGCGTCGTCGGCTTGCGTGCCCGCATCCGCCACGGCATCGAGCCGCTCAATGACTGTGCCGTGGATGTCGAGCGTCACCTCGTCAATCTCGCCGAGGCGCACCAATACGCGGGCACCGCGTGGCAAACCGGCCGCACCCATCACGGGCAGGACCAGCGGCAGGTCGTCAGCGCGCACCATGTTGTCCTTGAAGATCGTTGCGGTGAGCTCGGTCACGCTGTTTTGCTGCACAAACTTGAGCGTCCAGAAGCGTTCAATCGCGCGCTGGTAATCGTTGTAAGCGAAGTAAGCGCTATCAAAGCTGGAGATGATCGAGAACAGGTCGGCATCTTTGGGCTTGAACGGCGCCACCAATGCGGCGGTTTTACCGTGACGCGCGCAGGCAATGATTTGCCACTGGTTGACCAGGTCGGTGTAACGGCGCAGCGGTGAGCTGCTCCAGGCGTAGCTTTTAACGCCCAGACCCGCATGCGGCAGGGCACGCGTGCCCATCCGCACCTTGACGCCCGGCAGCATCGAGGCCTGGCTGCGGTAAATGCCGGGCACGCCCAGCTCCGCCATCCAGCTGCCCCAGGTGCTGTTGGCCAAAATCATGGCCTCGGACACGATCAGGTCCAGCGGCGCCCCGCGCTCGCGCACGCTGATCTGCACCTGCTCGGTGCCTTGCGGCTCGGCGCCATCGTTGCCGACCAGTTTGAAGTTGTAATCGGGCCGGTTGAAGTTCTCGGGCTTGCCACGCACCACTTCGCGCTTGGCTTTCAAGTCTTTGGCCAATCGGTGCAAAAAGGACAGCTGATCGCGCTTGTGCTGCAAGGGCTTGGGGTCAATCTGATGGTCGAACGCCGGGTTCTCCAGCCACTCGGTGGTCACGATGGCATCGAGCTGGTCATGGCGCAAATTGGCGCCAATGTGCACGCGCTCCAGCTTGGTTTCGGTGCCCGTGATCTCCAGCGTGGCTTCATCCAGCGTGACGTACAAAGACACTGCCGGGCAGTCGCGGCCTTCCATCAGCGTGTAGGTTTGCACCACGTCGTCGGGCAGCATGGTGACTTTGTAGCCGGGCATGTAGACGGTGGACAGGCGATTGCGGCCCACCACGTCAATCGGGCTGCCGGGCTGAATCGCCAGGCCCGGTGCGGCAATGTGAATGCCGACCAGCACCGTGCCGGTGCCCAAGCCCTGTACTGAGAGCGCATCGTCAATCTCGGTGGTGGCTGAATCGTCAATCGAGAAGGCGCGTGCCGTGGACAGCGGCAATTCGTCTTTGATAAGTGGCGCTTCCAGTTTGGGGAAGCCAGTGCCCTTGGGGAAGTTTTCCAGCAGAAACCGGCGCCAGTGGAACTGGTAGGGCGAATCAATCGCGCCCGCTTTGATCAGCAGCTCCAGCGGCCCCAGGTGGGTGGCGCGCGAGGCTTCGACCACGGCTTTGTATTCCGGCGCGTTTTTGTCTGGTTTGAACAGAATTTTGTACAACTGCTCGCGGATGGCGGCCGGGCAAACGCCGTCGCTCAGGTCTTTCACCCAGGCTTGGGTTTGCAGGGCGATCTGTTTCTTCTTTTCGATGGCGGCCAAAGCCAGCGCGATGATGTCGGCCGGGGCCTTGCGAAAGCGCCCTTTGCCGGCACGGCGAAAGTAATGCGGCGACTCAAACAGCCGCACCAGCGTGCCCGCTTGCTGTTCCAGCGTGGCGTTGGCGCTGAAATATTCACGCGCCAAGTCGGCAAAGCCGAACTCTTCTTCAGGCGCAAACTCCCAGGCCAGTTCCAGTTCAATGGATTGGCTGATGGTGTGCGCCGACGCCATCAGCGCCGCTGGTAACGGTTTCTCGAATTTGAGCAAGTAGTTGGCCGCCTTGACCTTGACCCGCTTGCCACTGTCCAACTCCACCTGTGCAGAGGACTCCGCCTCTGACAGCACCCGACCGGCCATGAATTTTCCGGCTTCTTCAAACAATAAAAACATGAGGCGCATTGTCCCAGCAAAAAAGGGGCGCTTGCCCAGTCTGGGTTTTTTGAATTAGTTCAGGCCCAAA
>CAJAFJ010000316.1 GCA_903938955.1 uncultured beta proteobacterium
CGGTATCAGCGGTCAAAGCGAAATGTGGGTGCAAACCTTTCACCCAGCGCACCCCCTGTTTGAGGCCCTGAAGCGCCACGACTACCCGGCCTTTGCCGCACAGCAACTGAAAGACCGCGAGCAGGCCGCCATGCCGCCCTTCAGCTTTCAGGCGCTGGTGCGGGCCGAAGCGCGCACGCAGGAAGTGGCGCAGGGCTTTTTAACCGCCGCCAGCGCGGGCGCCGCCGGACTGCCCGATGCCGCGCACTATGCGCAACACCTCACCCTGTACCCGGCGGTACCCATGAGCATGCAGCGGGTGGCCAATATCGAGCGCGCCCAGATGCTGATCGAGAGCCCGTCACGCGCGGCGCTGCAGCACTTTTTGACCGCCTGGCAAACCGTGCTGCACGCCACCCGCCAGCAGCCCGAAGGCAAAGGGCTGATTCGCTGGGCGGTGGATGTGGACCCGCTAGCTATTTAATTTAGACTTTTCAGGGCACCAAAGCCGCACGAATGAGCGCGCGTGCATCCCAAAAATAACCTTGCTCACTGAGTCGGGATGCCACGCGAAGCTTGTCAACCAGCGCATCCGACTCGGGGCTCCCGCTCCCCTCTTGCAGCAGCGATTGCTGCAGCTCGGCGAGCATGGCGGCGGGCTCCACCAGCAGCGCCCCCTCAAATTTACTGCCCGAGTACACCAGCTTCCACTGCAAATTTGCACCCGGCTTAAGGAGGGCAACCGGCAGTGTGATGATTTGCGTGGGGCCACTCTGACGATGAACCAAGCGGCCATTGCTAAACAACTCAAATGAGCCAAAGTTCGCATCCGGCGTTGGCCCCAACGCGATGGTCAGGTCGGCCACCGGCTGCGCCAGTCGCCCGACGGGGAGGTTCGCCACCAGGTAGTCGCCTTCGGCACCGCGTGACGAGCCATTTTTAATGCGGTGCACCCCTTCGAGCACGACCACCATTTGTTTGAGAATATTCGCAGCGCCGGCATTGTCCGACGCAGACGCGCCCTCTGAAGGCAGCACCAAGGAGCCACGGCTCACTTCCCGCTTGGCTATCGCATTTTGCGGCCCGGCTACAAATACATCGACAGTCCCGGTGGCGACACGCAAACGGCGGCAATCATGGGCTGACAAGGCAATCGGGAAAGGCGTTGAGATTTCTCCTGAACGATTCATGACCCGGGCATCGGCATCCAGCCCGCGGTACGCGCAAGGTGTCGCCCAGGCGTTCAGGGGCAAACCCACGCACAGGGCCAGAGCAAGGCAACGAGCCTGGGTTGTCAATGATTCAAACATCAGAACTCCTGAAAATCGCGTGCGGCCCACCTACTTGGCCCGCACCAGCATCACATCGCCAACCAGATTGCTGATTTCAGTGGGCTCCTGGCGGCTCTTGGTTTCTTGTTTGACAGCTTCGCGTACGCGCTTGAAGAGTTGTTCGACGGTTTGGTTGGGTGTGGCCAGTTGCGAGGCAAAGTGTTTGCTGAAGACACTGTTTTTGCCCGTGCCATCTTCGGCCGTTCGCCCCGCCGTGGTGGCAAACGCGATCAAGCCTCCTTGGGGTGGCTTGCGAATAGCGGCCAAACCACCCCCGGCAAGGCTGCGACTGGACGCCGGAAGCGGGTTGTCGCGGCAGGCGTCAATCACCACCAGTTTGACGACTGGGGCCGCCACTTCGAGCTGGGCAATTACGCCCGCCAATTGAACCCCACCGCCGTCGCGAACGTCTTCCATGGTGCGCATTTTGGCGTTGTCAACGGGCATCAGGTAGTTTTCACCATCCGCCTGCAAGGCGTGGCCGGCGTAATAAAACAGGGCAACGTCGGCCCCCCTGGCGCGTGCCGCAAAATCTCGCGTGGCAGTGTCAAACCTTGCTGACTCAACGTTCTCAAGGGTCAGAACATCAAAACCAATGCGCTTGAGTCGGTCACTCACCAGGCGTGCGTCGTTCACCGGATTGATCAGCGCGCTGCGCTGGTAACGGGCATTGCCAATCACCAGCGCCACACGCCGGCCACCGGCCACGGCGCTGCCCTGCCTTGGCAATGCCGCCAATGCGGTCTCTGATGTGGGCATGAACGCGGTTGGATTTTCACGCAGCGCTTTTTCTGTCAAGGCCAGGCGACGGTCAATTTGAGCCTCCGGCGCGTTGACCAACTCAGAAGCCCGCTTGTACCCCTGGTTGGCCCGCAGCAAGTCGCCACGAACCTCCTGGCAAAAAGCGACATTGAACGTCAGGGCCCGGGATTCTTTGGCATCAAGATAAATCTCCTCGAAGCGCCTGCAGGCCTCGTCCATGCGCTTGGCTTTTGCAAACTCAGTGGCGGCTTCAAAGTCTTTGCGCTGCGCCAGTGGCAGGGCCGCGTCAGCCCCCATGAGGTCAAGGGGCCGCAGCTCATAGGAAGGCGCCAAGATGCGCATCGCGTTGGCGGTGGTGTCGAGCATTGCGCCATAGGCGAGTTGACCGGCGTCAGCCCGCGCTGTCTGGGCATCATCACAGCGGTAGTGTTTGCTTTCACCAGTCACAGAGTCGGCAAATACGAATCGTGCGTCGGAGGCCCGAAACACGCGCAAACGCGCCGCTGCAAACCCTTGCGTGGTGGTGCAGTGCACTTTGGTCGTGCGGCTCTGGCCTTTGGGGCAGGCGGCAAACAGTTTGGTTTCGACCGCGCATGAATAGCGGTCTTCAGTGCTGGCTGCGTTTTTGACATCCGAGCCACCCCCGGTCACCACGATGACCGCCTCAACCGCGTTGCTCTTGGCCAGGGCGGCCAACTGGGCATCTGAAGGCTGACCATTGAAGCTGGGGCCCAGCTTGGCTTGGGTGTAGTGCGGGCGCTCATTGACTCGCAGCTTGCTCATCTCAGACTCAAAGCCCAGGGCAATTTGCCGCGCCACCGCCGAACTGTCGCTCACGATCAACACCGATTTCAAGGCCCCGGCTTCAGCATTTTTGGCAGGCACATAAAAAGTCACCTTGGGCGCCACCGAATCAGAAATGGATTGACTCAGGTTGGTCATGGTGGTCGCCAGACAGCCCGTGAGTAACACGGCGCTGACCACAAGGGCGACATACCTGACCAGTTTGCGCGCCATTTTGGCGCGAGTCTCACCACTGCAATTCATAGTTGGCTCCCCAGTTTTAAAGTTTTTTGCAACTTTATGTTACCGCATATGATATTTTGGTCTGACTCAAAGCCAGACCAAAAACAGCGCGTGACCAGATTGACTGGCGCCAATAAAAATATTTGATTCGAGGGGAGTGCGGGTGAAATTCTGGACAAAAAACCGACGTAGGCAGATTCAGTGCTTCTTGGTGGGCGAGCCATTTTGGGAGCTTTGGGGCGGGCTAATTTTCGCAACGGTCATCATGTCGGCGATCGTGTCCTTGACCTTGCAGCTGTTTGAGACAGGCATCCGCGAGTTGGTGGACACCACCGTGCAGAGCACCCTGCTGCAACGCTTGGCGGAGTCAGATTACCAGCCCCAGCCGTGCGATAAAAACGGTCCGCCGTCAAAGGCCTGCATTTCGGTGGTGGGCATTGACGACACAGATTTCAGAGGCATCTTCAAGCAACAATCTCCGTTAAACCCCGATCAACTTCTGGCGTTGTTCAACGCCATGCTGTCCGCACCGCCGCGCCTGGTCGCCATCGATCTGGACCTGTCACCCGCGTCAGAAGAAGAGTGGACTGCCCGTAAGCGACTGCTGGCCAGTTTGCAGGCGCTGGCCCAGGTCACCCGCTTGGTGATGGTTTGCCCGCAAGGCTACTCGACCCCTGAGCCGGGCCCGCTGGACCAAAAATGGGTGCAGCATTTTGGTTCAGAGGTGCAATTTGCGTCACCTGACCTGAGTGTGGACGGCCTTTACTATGACAGCGCGGCCAAACTCAAGACGCTGGGCATAGTGTCAGCGGCATCGGCCAAGGCCCCGCCCGCGCAGGACGACAAGGTGGACTGGGATGTGCACTGCCGGAGTTTGTTGAATGAAGCCGCTGGAAAACCTAAGTTGAGCCTTATCCGCCCGGCTCCGGTGGCGGTGTCCAGCTTTGCGCAGGCCCTCGCCCAGCCTCAGTCGCTCGCGAACCGCATCGTGCTTGTCGGGGGCAAGTGGGGCATTAACGACCAGTTCCGCTTGCGTGGGCAGACCGACGCCTTTTATGGCGTGAGCCTGCATGCCTGGGTAACCGCCACCGAGCTCACGGAGCTGAGGCCGCTGCCGGAGTCCGCCAACCTGGTATTGGATGTGCTGATTGGCATGCTGGCCGGGGGGGCGTTTGTCTTGATTTGGGGCCAGATCGCAGCGCACCGGCGCCGCTATGGCATGCGCACGTTTTTTTACATGCTGTTCTTTGCTGTGGCGTTCGGTCTGCCCATCGCGTGGGTGCTTGCAGCGGCCTACTTTGCCCAATTTGGCATCGTTTTAGGCGCGGCCGGCATGATTTTGTCAGCGGCTGCGGACAGTTTTCTGTCGGCGCATGACACGCTGCTGGAGCCACCGGACAAACACCAGAAGAACTCCCAAGCACCGCCGTGGTGGCGGTTGGCGGCCAGGCCACTGGGGGCGACTCTTATGGCCACCTTGCTGCTGCTGTCGCTCTTTTACAAAGGCGAGAGCGTCTGCATTTGTCTGGCCTGTGGCAGCCTGGCCGGAGTCTTTTTTGGCTTGCTGGATGCGGGCCAGGCACCACCTGCAGTGCCCAGGCGATACGAAGGACTCTGTGACCTTACGATGCGGTTGCTATGGTTAGTGGCCAAAACAGCGGCGCTGATTTGGGCCGCTCTAAACACCTTCGACGTGGCCACTGGCGCCCTGCTGCTGGCGTTCATGGCCAGCTGGTTTCTCAGCTACCACCGACTCACCCGAAACAAAATAGCCAATATCAACCCGTCTTGACCGTTGATTTATGGACTGGTTGTTGACCATGCGCATAATGAAAATGAGTGTTCAGCGTTTGACTCAGCCTCTAACCCCTGAGGAGTCGCGTCATGCCCACTTTGAAAATATTGCTTTTGGCGATCGCGTGCTGGGTCAGCCCGGCCCAAGCGGAGATTCAGTTTCTTTGCCCGACCCAACTGGCGCCATTGCAGCCGAATGTCACCGCCTATCTGCGTGCGCTGCGCATTTCTGCCGACCAGGTGGTGCAAACCATCGACCCGGTCAGCGGCAGTTTCACCCTGGCACTCAGCACACCACCCGACGACACCCGCACCCTGGACCTGGCCAGCCGCCCCGCCTACGCCTTGGCGCCGGAGTGGGTCTACCTGCCCGGCCCCCGTGGCAGCACGCGGGCGGTGGCCACGGTATCCCGCAAAGAGATCATGCTGGCCCTGCTCCAGCATGGCCGCGTGACCCAGTTGACGGCCGCCGACTGCCGCATTGAAGCGCTGGTGAACATGGTCGGCGTGCGGAAAAACATCGTGGCCTGGGCCGAACAACTGCACTGGGTCTGGCCCGACGGCGGTAGCGCCCACTGGAATCAAGCCTACTGGACGCGGGGCACGCCCAAACGCGGCGTTCCGCTGCCCACGGCCGTCATGGATGTTTTTTTACAGCAAGAAAAATACAGCATTGGCTGCTATGCCGCGATCAAGCTGCTGCTGGTGCAGGGTGTGCTGGACTACCACCACCGGGTCAACCCCGACCCGGTGCGCGCGCGCCGGGTGGAGGCCGCCTTGCTGAGCGACGGCGAGCCCCTGGTGGATGTGGAGCCCGCCAATATGTGGCACTTCGAGAAAGACTACACCCCGGTGAAGGGCGACCATCTGGGCAAGCTGATGGAACTGGAAACCGGGGTCGCCCCGGGCAACTTTGTCCCCGGCGATTGGGCCTACCTGCTCAACACCGACATCGTCAGCTACGAAAAAATTGGCTACGAAGGCTCCAACGCCGTGTATCTTGGCGGCAACCGGTTTAACGATTTTTACAACGACCACGCCCACAGCTACACCTACGAGGAAAAGCTCAATGAGGTGTACCAGTGGCGCCACGGCGTGTTCAGCCGCTCGCGGGATGCCGCCAAAATCCAGCCGCTCACGCCCGAAAAACTGCGCAGCTTGAGCCTGACGCCCGCTCAGGGTGGCCTTCAGCTCGACATTCGGGCCATTCCCCTGATGTTCTGACCCGCCCGCGCCTCAG
>CAJAFJ010000317.1 GCA_903938955.1 uncultured beta proteobacterium
TGTTTGGCTTTACCGAGGTGCCGCTGGAATCGGTCGCGCTCAAGCTGTTCACCGGCATTGAGAAGTTCGAGATCATGGCGATCCCGTTCTTCATCCTGGCGGGCAACTTTTTGACCCACGGCGGGGTCGCCCGGCGCATGATCAACTTTGCCTCCAGCATGGTCGGCCACTGGTACGGCGGTCTGGGCTTGGCCGGCGTGTTGGGTTGTGCCTTGTTTGCGGCGGTGTCGGGTTCATCCCCCGCGACCGTGGTGGCGATTGGCTCGATCCTGCTGCCGGCCATGACCAAGGCTGGCTTCCCGAAAAGCTTTGGCGCTGGCGTCATCACCACCTCGGGCGCCCTGGGCATCCTGATTCCCCCATCCATCGTGATGGTGATGTACTCGGTGGCGACCAATACCTCGGTCGGCGCCCTGTTCATGGCCGGTGTGGTGCCGGGCATTGCGCTGGCCGGTGTGCTGGGCGGCGTGACTTGGTACCGGGCCCGCAAGTTCGGTTACCCACGTTTGCAGAAAGCCACATGGGCTGAGCGCATCAAGGCGTTTCGCGCCTCGGCCTGGGGCTTGCTGCTGATCGTGATCGTGATGGGCGGTATTTACACCGGCCTGTTCACGCCGACCGAAGCGGCCGCGATGAGTGCGGTGTATGCCTTCTTTGTCGCGGTGTTTGTCTATAAAGACATGAAGCTCAAAGACGTGCCCAAGGTGCTGCTGAACTCGGCCAACATGTCGGCCATGCTGCTCTACATCATCACCAACGCGGTGCTGTTCAGCTTCATCATGACCAACGAGAACATTCCGCAGGCGCTGGCCGACTGGATGCTGGGCAACGGCCTGGGCATGATCACCTTCCTGCTGGCGGTGAACGTGATTCTGCTGCTGGCGGGCAACTTCATGGAGCCCTCTTCCATCGTGCTGATCTTCGCGCCCATCCTGTTCCCGGTGGCGATGAAGCTGGGCATTGACCCGGTGCACTTCGGCATCATCATGGTGGTGAACATGGAAGTGGGCATGTGCCATCCGCCGGTGGGCTTGAACCTGTACGTGGCCTCGGGCATCACCAAGATGGGCATCACCGAACTGACCGTGGCGGTGTGGCCGTGGCTGCTGTCCATGCTGTGCTTCCTGGGCCTGGTGACTTACTGGCCGGCCATGTCCACCTGGTTCCCGCGCATGCTGGGCATGATGTAACACCGGCAGCCTGACCTGCCCCCGGGGCACGACTTCGCAAGAGGTCGTGCCTTTTTTTTGTCTGAAAAAAGGCGGCTCGCGTAAGGGTTTGAGGCGGGCTGTAGCGCCAGATACCGCACGCCAAAGCCATAATGATTTTCGACACAAGAAAGGTTTTCTCATGGCAATCGGTTGGCTGGCAGTCTTGAAAATGGTTCCCTGGCGCGACGTCATCAGCAACGCGCCGGCGGTGGCGGACGGCGCCAAAAAGCTGTGGAAGTCGGTGGCGAAAAAGCCCCCGTCGCCAGTGGTAGGCAGCGCCAGCCCCGCACCCCGCGTTGTGTCCGAATCGCAAGCCGTGATGCTGTTGCAGGCGCGGGTGGATTCACTGGAAGCGCTCACCGCCGATCTGCACAGCCAGATGCTGGCTTCGTCAGAGTTAATCAACGCCTTGGCCGAACAGAACACGCAACTCGTCAAGCGCATCGAGCTCAACCGGGTCCGTTTGCTGTGGCTGGCGACCGTCACCGTGGTGCTGGCGAGCGTGGTGTTAGCCAAGCTGGTTTAACGGCTACACGCTTCTCGAAAACCACGCCGCCGCCGTCATGGCGAGCGGACAGTGCAGGGCCAAAACCCGTTGTGCGTCACTTCTCAGCTTAAACAGCGCGATGACATGTGGCTGTTGGCTCCCTCTTTCGCCCGGCGGGGCGAGAGAGGGCGGGGGGAGTGAGTGGGGGAAGCTGACCAAAACCTCTTGCTCTTTGGCATCGGCACCGCCGTCTGGATAGAAAGATGATTTTTTTGGCATCTTCCCCCCCTCTCCCCCAACCCCTCTCCACCCCCGCCGGGGCGGAAAGGGGAGCTAAACAGCCACATGTTGCTCTGCTGTTTAACGCGGTCGGTGACGCGCAATGATTGGTGCTGTGCTGGGGCTAATGGCTAATGTTGCGGGTTGCGCGGGCCCAGATTGCCAGGCTCGAATCAAAAACCCCAGCGCAACCAGCCCCACACGACCGCCAGCGTAGCCAGTGTCACAGGTACACCAATACGGGCATGGGCCCAAGCGTCAATCACGATGCCGCTGCGCCGGGCCAGGTCGACCACGATCAGGTTGGCAATGGAGCCGACCAGCAACAAGTTGCCCGCCAGGGTACTGACCAGCGCCAATGCGACGCCCGCGTCAGGCGTCTTCAAGTGCGGTAGCAGCAGCATGACCGCAGGCACGTTGGACACCAGATTGGACAAACCGACCCCGGCCACGAACAAGGGGCCGGGGTCCCCCAAATGCACGCCTTGCCCACCCAGCCACAGCACCGCCTGGGCTGCCAGACCAGTGGTCTCAAAGGCATGGTTCACCACGAACAGGCCCATGAACAGCACCAACAACTGCCAGTCCACAAAACCCATGACATCAGAGGAGTGAAAGCGCCGGCTCAGCAACAACACGCCGGCCCCGACCAGCGCCGCCACTTCGCGCGGCCAGTCGGTGAACAAAAACACCAGCAGCAAAGCACTGGCCACCGTGAGGCCCTTGGCGGTTTGCCAGGCATCAAACGGCGGCGTATCGTCCTGGCCTGCCGGCTCAACCGGCAGCTGTGTGGCTTGTGGCGTTTGCGGGCCCCAGACCAGCCAGGCCCACAGCACCGCCAGGCTCAACAGCACCGGCGGCAGCGCTTGCTGCAGGTAGCCTGCAAATGGCAACGTCAAGACCGAGCCAATCAACATGTTTTGCGGGTTGCCAATCAGGGTTGCAGCTGAGCCAATGTTGGCCGCACAGGCCAGTCCGACCAGAAACGGCACCGGGTTGAGTTGGCGCTGCAGGCACAAGCGCGCCACCACCGGCGTCATGGCCAGGCAAACAATGTCGTTGGAGAAAATGGCCGACAGCGTGCCCGCCACCGCAATCAGGGCCGCCAGCAAGGCGTTGCGACCGAGCTGCAGGGCCGCGACCCGGCGCGTCACGGCGGTGTAAAAACCGCCCAGTCGCATTTGCGCCGACACCACCATGAACGAGAACAACAAGAGGATGGTGGGCAGGTCGACCGCCTGCGCGGCCTGCCCGGTGCTCATCACGCCCAACCCAATCACACCAATAGCCCCCAGCAATGCAACGCCGGAACGGTCTAATTTGAGCCGGGGCAGCCGCCCCAGAAACATGCCCACATACACCGTGACAAAAATCGCCACGATGCCCCAGTCCACCGCACCAGGGTCCAGCATCATGGGAGAAGCCACGTGTGCAGACGGGTGAAGAACTTAGGCGGGGGCGAGGGCCGCCAGCGGGCAGCCATACTGAACGCTGTTGCGGCCCTGGTGCTTGGCGGCGTACAGGGCGTAATCGGCGGCCTCAATCAAGGCGTGGGCGCCACAGGAAACGTCCGGCTGCAGGGTCGAAACGCCCAGGCTGATGGTGACTTGCGCTGAGGTCTTCGATTTGCTGTGCGGCAGCTTGAGCGCCATCACGGCCAGGCGCAATTGCTCGGCAATCGCCATCGCCTTGTGCTGGGCGCAGTCGGGCAGGATCACCACAAACTCTTCGCCGCCATAGCGAAACAGCTTGTCGGTGGCGCGCAACAACTCTTCTTTCATGACCTGCACCACGGCCATCAGCACCTTGTCGCCGGCCGGGTGACCGTACTCATCGTTGTAGTTCTTGAAGAAATCCACGTCCACCATGATGAGCGACAGCTTGCTGGACTGGCGGCGCGCACGGGCAAATTCCTGCTGGTAGAACTGGTCAAAAAAGCCCCGGCTGAAGGCGCGCGTCAGGCCGTCGGTCATGACCTCGCGGCTGAGACGGTCCGAGTTTTTTTGCAGGATTTTTTCACGCGAAATCGACAGGCTCGAATCGTTGACCTGAATCAGGCAACAAGCGCCCCACGGCGCTACCGTCAGGGGCGTCAAGGTGATGGCGTGGGGCAGGCGCTCGGCCGACTCGCTGGCCGGCAACTGTGCATACAGGGGCAAGGGGCAGCGGTGCAGGACGTTGGACAGCACCACCGGCAGTTTGTAGCGCAGGGCGTTGTGCAAGGCGGTCGTAAAAGAGGCCGATGGGCTGGAGTCAAACACGTCGGCCAGGGGCAGTCCCAAGGCGTCGGGGGCGCTGGTGCCGCTGTGGCGCGTCATCCAGCCGTTCCAGAGCACAACGTTGACGTCAGCGTCCACCAGCACCAAGCCAAAGCCCACGGCGTCAAAGACGGTTGACCAGGTCGAGCCGGTATAAATTTTTTCGAGTGGCATACAGTGGGGCGCGCTAGATCCGGGCGAGAAA
>CAJAFJ010000318.1 GCA_903938955.1 uncultured beta proteobacterium
ATCATTGCTCTCGGAGCCACTGCTGGAATAGAACACATGCTCAAAGCTGCGGTCACCCACCTTGGGTGCCAAGGCAGCCAGACGGGTCGCCAGTTTGACGGCGGGCACGTTGGTAGTCTGAAAAAAGCTGTTGTAGAACGGCAGCGTCATCATTTGCTGGTACGCCGCGTCGGCCAGCTCCTTGCGACCGTAGCCTACGTTAACGCACCACAAGCCGCTCATGGCATCCAGCAAGCGCTTGCCCTCAGAATCCCAGACGTAAATGCCCTCGCCTTTCACCATCACGCGCGCGCCGCGGGTCGCCAAATCACCGTGGTCGGTGAACGGGTGGATGAAATGGGCACTGTCGAGGGCCTGTATCAATGGGGTATCAACAACGTTATTCATGGCGCATCCAATCTTTAAAACTTGAGTCACAGGCCCCGCAGCTCGGGTTGATCACACATGCAAGAGCAAATGCTCACGCTCCCAGGGCGAAATCACTTTCATGAACTCGTCAAATTCAAGCTCCTTGATCTCGGAGTACACGGTGATGAATTCCTTGCCCAGCACCTCGTGCAGGTCCGACTCGCGGCGCAGCCAATCCAGCGCCTCGCCCAGACTGCGCGGCAAGGCATACGGTGCCAGATACGCATCGCCCCGCATTTCAGGCTTGGGTTTGATCTTGTTCTTGATGCCGAGGTAGCCGCAGGCCAGCGTCATCGCCATGGCGACATACGGGTTGGCATCAGCCCCAATTACCCGGTTTTCGACCCGGCGCGCCGCCGGTGACGAAATGGGTGAGCGAATGCCCACGGTGCGGTTGTCATAACCCCACTCGATATTGATCGGTGCCGCGGTGTTGCGCGACAAACGGCGGTAGCTGTTGACATACGGCGCCACCAGCACCATCGCCGCCGGTATGTAGCGCTGCAGGCCGCCGATGTAGTGCATGAACATTTCCGACGGCGTGCCATCCGGGTTGCTGAACACATTTTTGCCGGTCGCAACATCCAGCAAACTTTGGTGGACGTGCATGGCGCTGCCGGGTTCGCCCGCAATCGGTTTGGCCATGAAGGTGGCGTACATGTCATGGCGCAAAGCGGCTTCGCGCACGGTGCGTTTGAAGAAAAACACCTCATCCGCCAGGCCCATCGGCTCGGCATGGAAGAAGTTGATTTCCATCTGCCCCGCGCCGACCTCGTGAATCAAGGTGTCGACGTTGAGCTCCATCTTGTCGCAGTAGTCGTAAATCTCTTCAAACAGCGGGTCAAACTCGTTGACGGCATCGATGCTGTAGGCCTGGCGCGAGGTCTCGGCGCGGCCACTGCGGCCAATCGGCGGTTTCAGCAACGTGTTGGGGTCGGTGTTGCGCGCGGTCAGGTAAAACTCCAGCTCGGGCGCCACGATAGGCTGCAGTCCTTCGGCCGCAAACAAGTCGCACACCCGGCGCAATACCGAGCGCGGCGCAAACGGCACCAAGTTGCCGGCATGGTCAAAACAGTCATGAATCACCTGCGCGGTGGGGTCGGTAGCCCAGGGCACGATGCGCACCGTGCTGGGGTCGGGGCGCAATTGCATGTCTTTGTCGGTGGGGTCGATCACGTCGTAATACGGCCCGCTTTCCGGAAACTCGCCAGTCACACCCATGGCCACAACGGCTTGCGGCAAACGCATGCCGCGGTCTTCGGTGAACTTGCCGCGCGGCAGGATTTTGCCGCGGGCGACCCCGGTCAAGTCGGGCACCAGACACTCCACTTCAGTCACCCGACGCTCGTTAAGCCATTGCTCCAAATCATTGAAGGTCATCGCTTTTTTGTCATTCATGAAAGACTCCCGAATACGGTTGGCGGTACACAGCTACGACCATTGTGCCCGCTTAATTGGCGCAAACTCAACGCCAGTTTAATCACGAACAGGGTGCTGCGTCATGCGCGCAGAACGGTTGCGCACTGAAATTTCATGTGGGTATCAGCAAGGTGTATGCCACCAGACAAGCGTGAAGTCGGTTCAGAGTTTGAACACGGCAACCGCTTGCACCAACTCATTGGCCTGGCTATTGAGGCTGCCAGCGGCGGCGGCCATTTGTTCGACCAGCGCTGCGTTTTGTTGCGTGGTTTGGTCCATCTGCGCCACCGCTTCACCCACCTGTGAAACGCCCAGTGACTGCTCGTGGCTCGACGCGCTGATTTCGCCCATGATGTCCGTCACCCGTTTGATGGAGCTGACCACTTCGGTCATGGTGGCACCGGCTTGATCAACCAACAGCGTGCCTTGCTCCACGCGTTCAACGCTGGCGCCAATGAGGGTTTTGATTTCCTTGGCCGCTTCGGCACTGCGCCCGGCCAATGAGCGCACTTCAGACGCCACCACCGCAAAACCACGCCCTTGCTCACCCGCCCGGGCCGCTTCAACCGCGGCGTTCAAGGCCAGAATATTGGTTTGAAAAGCAATGCCATCAATCACGCTGATGATGTCTGCAATCTTGCGTGAAGATTCGTTGATGCCCCGCATGGTCTCCACCACCTGGCTCACTACCTCGCCGCCCTGGACCGCGACGGCCGAGGCGCTCAAGGCAAGTTGATTGGCCTGGCGGGCGCCATCGGCATTTTGTTTGACCGTTGAGCCGAGTTCCTCCATGGAGGCCGACGTTTGCTCCAGCGCACTGGCCTGGCTCTCGGTACGGTTGCTCAGATCCTGGCTGCCCGCCGCAATTTCATCGGTCGCCGTGGCGATGCCACCGGCCGACTGGCGCACCTCGCGCACCAATTTATCCAGCGATGCCTCCATTTGGAGCATCCGCCCCATCAAACTATCGGAATCACCCCGGTTGACGATGTTGGTTGTGAGGTCGCCTTGCGCAATGTGCGCCAAGGCTTCACGGGCATCGGCGGGCTCACCCCCGAGTTCTTTGCGCACGGTGGCCCGCATCTGCAGGCTGAACCCAATAGCGACCAGGGTGGCGAGCAACGCCAGACCCATCGACAGTCGTATGGTGACCGTGGTCGCCTGGGTCACGCGCAAATGGGCTTCTTCCGAGCTTTGGTCTGCGGCCTGCCCTTGCGCCAGTAATTCGGCCTTTAATTTCCGCCAAGCGGGTGTTTCATCGCTATTGAGCATGCTGATGGCGTCACCGTTGGCGGTCACCAAGGCCAGCACCTTGTCTTGTGCTTTGGCCTGCGCCTCCCGCATCGGGGGCAAGCGGGTCAGGGCCGACTCAAAACCACTGCCTTTGGCACTGGCTTGGGTTTGTGTAAAGGCTTTGTCATAGGCGATTTGGGCCGCCTTCAAATTGTCAAATGCTTTCGGATTTTTGGGGTCCAGCACCACGTTGCGCAGCGCTTGGCCCATTTGCAAACCTTGGGCGTACATATCGGACAGCCCATGTGCCACCGCTTGCTCTGACTGTATGTAGTTGTCAAATTCGCTTTGCATTTTCAACAGCGACCCAATACTGCTGGCCAGCCCGAGGATAAAAAGCAAGGCGGGAATCACTGCAAAGGCGACAATTTTGGAACTGAAATTCATGGCAACGTCCTATAAAAGCGTTGTCCAAAATTTTAGGCATTAATTGCGTGATAACTTATATGTTGAAAATATAAAACGCAGCGCACCCAGCGGTAATGCCGCCAGCCAGAAACGAGCTTCGGCACGGCAACAGGTCAGGCATGATGCACAGCTTCGACCTTTTCAACACTGGCCAGCGACGTGACTTCTGCTTCTAAAACCCAGCCCACCAGCCCGCTACTCGCCTACCTGCTGCTGGCACTCAGCATGTCACTGGTTGGCAGCTATGTGGCGCTGTCAAAACCACTGGTCGCCGTCTTACCGATATTTTTACTGGCCTGGCTGCGTTTTGGCATAGGCGGCCTTGCCATGCCGCACTGGCTCAAAAAACCCGCCGATGAAGCGCCCATGACGTGGGCGACCCACAAGCTGGTGTTTCTGGAGTCGCTGCTGGGTAATTTTTTGTTTTCCATCTGCATGCTGTACGGCGTGAGCATGACCAGTGCGGTATCGGCAGGCGTCATCATGGCTGCCATACCGGCGGCGGTGGCGCTGATGAGCTGGTTCTTTCTGCGTGAGCGAATCGGGCTGCGGGTGTGGGCCGCCATTGCCTGCGCGGCGTTTGGCATCGCCCTGTTTTCGCTCTCAAAATCGGCGCAACCTATGCACGCTACAGCGGGGCAAGCGACCGATGTGACGCCTTCCAACGCCTTCTGGGGCAACCTGCTGGTATTGGGTGCCGTGTTGTGCGAGGCCGCTTATGCTGTGATTGGCAATAAGCTCACCGGCACGCTGTCACCCAAACGCATCACCGGGCTGATCAACCTG
>CAJAFJ010000319.1 GCA_903938955.1 uncultured beta proteobacterium
ATCACCGAGGTGGTGTCCATCAGCGCGTTCACACCGGCGCACAGAGACTCAATCGGACCGCTCTTGCCTTCCAGCGGAATACGCTGTGACAAATCACCGCGTTGCGCGGCGGCCGTGACCGTCTGCGCTTGCTCGACCGCATTGCGCAGCATGGTGTTGGCCTGCACTTCGGCGGAGACATCGGTGGCGATTTTCACAATCTTGAAAACACGGCCCATTTCGTCGGTCACCGGGGCGTAAACCGCCTGCAGCGAGACTTCTTTGCCCGACTTGGTGATGCGTTTGAAGGTCGAATTTTGTGCTTTTCCGTCATTCAGATCGCGCCAAAATTGGGCATAGGCCGGGGCGTTGGCGAGTGCCGGATCGACAAACATACGGTGGTGTTTGCCCACAATCTCGTCACGCTGGTAACCCATCGTCTGCAAAAAGTTCTTGTTGGCCTTTTGCACATGGCCGCCCAGGTCAAACTCGATATACGCGTAGGAGGCATCAATCGCGTTCAGAATACCGGTCGCATTTTGACGTTCGATTTCAGCGTCGGTGATGTCGTAGCGCACGCCCAGGTACTTCATGGGCTTGCCGTTGTCACCCATGATCGGGGCCACCACGGCATCCACGTAATAAGGCGTGCCGTCTTTGGCCCGGTTTTTGATGATGCCGCGAAAGATATCACCACGCCCAATGGTGGACCACAGTTGCTTGAAGGTCTCTTTGGGCATGTCCGGGTGACGCGTCGTGTTGTGCGGGTGCCCGATCAACTCACTGCGGCTGTACTTGGAGACTTCCAGGAACTTCTCATTGATGCTGAGGATGTCGCCTTTTTTATCGGACTCGGAGACGATGCTCGTCAGATTCATGATGTCAGTGCGGACCTTCAGCTCGGTTTCAAGCTCGGCGATCCGGCGTTCCAGAGCGCCCCCATTGAGAAGGCGATCAATCCACGACGTATTTTTTTGTGACATGCGATTATTTCTTTCAGTAGAACGAAGAAGGAAAGTTAACTTGAATGAAGTGGAAAGAAAGGGCGACAACGAACCTTAAATTTGCAGGACCTGTTCAGCCATCAAGGCCATGTCGTCAATATTGAGCGCGCGCTCCGGCGCCAAAATCACCACGAATTCGCCTTCGACTTTGCCCAGGCCGTGGATGAAATCGCGTTGAATCGTGGTCCCGAACTGGGGTGGTGGCTCAATCTGCTGCGTCGCGATGTCGATCACTTCGCTGACGGCGTCCACCATCAAGCCCAGTTCCATCTTTTCGCCGTCGCTGCTGGCATCGATCACGATGATGCAGGTCTTGCCCCCGACTTGCGCTTGCCCGCGGCCAAAACGGGCCTGCAGGTCAATCACCGGCACCACCGCACCGCGCAGGTTGATGACGCCGCGCACAAAATTCGGCATCAGGGGCACCGCCGTCATGGCGCCATGCTGGATGATTTCGCGCACGGTGCGGATGTCCATCGCGAACACCTCGCCGCTGAGCACAAACGTCAGGTACTGCTGGGTCGTGGCAGCGGGCGGTGTCATGCTTTAACCGTCGGCTGGGTGCCGATTTTGAAATTATTCAGGTTCATGGAAAAACTCCAACAAGGGGGGCAAATCAAACCTTGGCTGAACGCTGTCTAGCTGGTGGCCAAGGTCGTGCCCGTGACAGGGGCATGACCCGGGCGACTGAGATCGGCCGTGACCAGGTCACCCAGCGAGCTCACGTCCAGAATCAGCGCCACCTCGCCACTGCCGAGAATGCTCGACCCCGAAATACCCCGCAAGGTTTTGAACAACCGGCCCAGCGGCTTGATGACGGTTTGCTGCTGCCCGAGCAGCACTTCGACTTCAATCCCGTACTTGCCGCGTGACGAATTCACCACCACCACACTGACCCGGTCCGGCAGCGCGGAGTCGACGGTGTAGAGCGTGCGCAAGCGGATCACCGGCAGCACAGCGCCGCGCAGCTCCAGACAGTGCCGCCCGGCCGAATCGACCTTGACGTGCTGGCCGCCCGACTCGATGACTTCCACCACCGACTCCAGCGGCAAGACAAATTTGGACTTACCCACACCGACCAAAAAGCCATCAATGATGGCCAGGGTGAGTGGCAGCCGAATGTCGACCTGCAAACCCTGGCCCGGGTTGCTGGTCAGCTTGAGGGTGCCGCGCAAGGCTTCAATGTTGCGCCGCACCACATCCATGCCTACACCGCGGCCGGAGAGGTTGGTGACCTGTTCGGCGGTGGAGAAACCGGGCTCAAAAATCAGCATGTTGATGGCGTCATCGGACGGCACCACGCCTTGCTCGACCAATCCGCGGTTCCAGGCGCGCTGCAATACGCGCTCGCGGTTGATGCCGCGGCCATCGTCCTCGATGCGGATCAAAATGGCGCCGGTCTCGTGCTGCGCGCTCAAAATCAACTTGCCCGCCGCCGGTTTGCCGGCCGCCAAACGCTCCTGCGCGGGCTCCAGACCGTGGTCGAGCGAATTGCGCACCAAGTGCATCAGCGGGTCGGCAATTTTTTCGACCATCGATTTGTCGAGCTCGGCATCGCCACCGACGATTTCAAAATTAACGGTTTTGCCCAGGCTGGAGGCGGTGTCGCGCACCACCCGGCGGAAGCGGCTGAAGGTTTCACCCACCGGCACCATGCGCAAGCCCAGCGTACCGTTGCGGATTTCTTCAATCAGGCTGTTCATTTGAAGATTGGTTTCCACCAACGCGCTTTGACGTGTCTCGCGGGCCAGCAGCGTGGCACCGGCACCGGCAATCACCAGTTCGCCCAGCAGGTTGATCACGGCATCCAGCCGGTCGGCCTGCACGCGGATGTAGCGCCCTTCTTCGCCGCCACTGGTTTCGCGTAATTTTTGCTGTTTGCCCAGTGCCGCCTCGACCGCTTCGGGGGCCACGCCGACCTGCGTTTCCAGCAAGCCGCCGAGCTTGGCTTTGGGCACGGCATGCATGCCGTGCGACTGTTGTTGCGTGCTCAGGACCTGCGTCAACTGGTCCTGGGTCACGGCGCCGACCGACACTAACAAGTCACCCAAGCGCGGGGTTTCCGGCATTTCTTCAATCTGACGGGCTTGCTTTTGCCCCGGCGTTTCGGGCGCAATCACGTTGAGCTCGCAGTCATCGGCGACAAAACTGAAGGCGCCTTCAACGTCTTCACGGCTGGCCTTGGACTCCAGTTCCATGCCAAAGCTCAAGTAACAAGTTTCAGGATTCAGGTTGAGCAGCGAGGGCACCGCATCCACGCCACAGCGCATCGACAAGACCTGCCCAAGGCTGCCCAGGTAGCGGGCAATCGACAAGGGGTCCATGCCGTTGCGGAAGGTCTCGGGGCCAAAACTGGCGTTGATGGTCCACTTGATCAGCGAGCCGGGCGCGGGTTGGCTCGGCGTGCTGTCTGTAGCGGCAGGTTCGCTTTTGGTTTTGGCCTCGGTCAGCGCGCAGAGCTGAATCACCAGATCCGCCCGCTCGTCTTTTTGCTCGGGCGTGTCGGCCGACTCATCCGAGGCGGTGGCGACCAAAAATTTGATCTGGTCATTGCACTTCAGCAGCAAGGTGCTGAGTTCGGGGCCCAGCACAATGACGCCTTCGCGCATTTGATCCAGCAGGGTTTCGACGTGGTGCGTGAATTCGACCACCTTGCTCAAGCCAAAAATGCCGGCCGAGCCCTTGACGGTGTGCGCGCAGCGAAAGAGCGAGTCGAGCAACTCGCGGTCGTTGGGCTGCTCTTCGAGTTCCAGCAACAAGGTCTCGATCGCTTCGGTTTGCTCCACCGCCTCACTGATGAAGGCCGGCATGGCGGCGGCGATGAAATCCTGGTCTGCGTCGTTGCTTGAATAACTCATGCCGCCACTCCTTGTGCATCCGTTTTGAGGTAGCGCGGGTCCAGCCAGTGAGCCAGACCCAGCGTGCGACAGGCCTCCATAAACACCGTGCTGGCCGCCACCAGGCGCCAGGTCACATCCATGTTGCTCAGGGCCGCTAGCAACTGCAGGCCGGACCCATCGACTTCGCCGACGTGTGCCGCGGACACTTCCAGGTGACTGCTCGACTTGGCGCTTTGCTCTGTGACCCAGGCCAGCAAGGCATCTCGGGTTTCAAGTGCGCTGTAAATCGTCATCTCGGCCGGTAGCTCAAAAGGTTTACTCATCACTGGGTCCAGGTGGTCAAGGGAACTTCTAGGGCACTTGCCAGGCCGCGTGACATCACGCAGCCAAGCTAAAAACTCAAGGCAGGCAGAGCTTGGACACCGCATTCACCAGCGAAGCGGGGGAGAAGGGCTTGACCATCCAGGCCTTGGCGCCAGCCGCTTTGCCTTCTTCTTTTTTCGACTCCTGGCTCTCGGTGGTGAGCATCAGAATCGGCAAGAAACGGTAGGCGGGCAAGGCTTTGGCGGCTTTGACAAACTCAATACCGTTCATGCGGGGCATGTTCACATCGCACACGGCCATGCCGATTTTTCGGCCATCCAGCAAAGCCAACGCCGCCACGCCGTCACCGGCCTGAATCACGTCGTAACCCGCGCCCTGCAGCGCCATGGCCACCACTTGGCGCAGGCTGGCCGAGTCATCAATCACCAAAATTGTTTGTGCCATACAAAAAAACCTCTTCAAAAAAATGTAGTTTCAATACCGTTATCGGGCTGCGAATCGTCGCCTGAAGGCGTGTTGGCGGTATGTCCAATATGCTGTTCCGCCATGGCGTACTGTGATTCGAGTCGCGCCAGCCATGCCTGCGGGGCCAAGGCGGTGCGATCCGTCCCCGGCGCCAGCAGGATGGTCTGCAGACGCTGAATGTCTTCGTGCAGCAGGGTGATCATTTGACTGATACGGTCCTGGTACTGAAAGCCGACGTACATCCGGTCCACCTGCCGGGTCACCATTTGGGTTTCGTGCTCGAAAGGCTTGGCAATGTCTTCCAGCGCCGCCACCGACTGCCCGACCATCGCCAACACATGACGAATGGCCGCCGCGGCGGGCTCATCGAGTCGCGCCAGCAGCGGCGTGAGTTCGTTGTCACAGGCCTGTGCCAATTGGGTAATGCCGCCTTCACCATGCGACAGCGCGGCGGTGATCTGGTGCGACTGGCGCGCAGCCTGGTCCAGGTGCGGTCCAATTTCGGCAAAGGCCGAGATCATTTCCGAGACTGCAGCTTCAGACTGGGTGCGCGAAATGGCCAGTTGATGCGCCCACACGGGCAGCACCGCGAGGCTGAGGGTCACCAAGTCCGAATGGATGTCAGACGCCGTTTGGGGCTGTTGATCTTTGCTCATCATTTAAAGGTGCAACCATTCAGAATTAAGGTAACAGCCGCAACCCAGGAAACAATCGTCATTCAGGGGCACGACATACGAAGACTTGGCCTGTGTTGTGCCGGTCAGCGGGTTGGTGATGGCATAAGCCACCCAACCGCCATGGTCCTCGTCGCACACCTGCTGGACCTCGGTCAGCAGCTTCTCGGCATCCATGCCCGGAATATTGTGCAGGTTACTGCCCACAAGATGCGGGGCACTGCCGTACGCATGGTAGTAACCATCGCGGTCGAACACAAAGACATACAGATCGCGTTTGATGTACGGTCCGTCCGGGTCATGGAAATCGGCATACGCCCGGTCCATGCCTACGCTCTGGATATGCATCATGGCGTCAAACACCATTTGCCGCGCCTGATCGGCGGTGCCCTGGCGCAGCTGGAAGTCGCCGACTGAAATCTCCAGCGCGGAGGCCTGCGCAATCATGCGGTCGGAATTGCCGGTGGCGCGCAGGATCAATCCGGTGTTTTCCTGCGTCAGGATGTCCAGATCGCCCACGGCATTGACCACCTCTTCCAGCGCCGCGCTCTGGGCCGCGCTGCCTTCGGCCATGACGTTCACATTCATGGAAATCTCACCAATGCCGGAGATCAGGCTTTCCATCATGACGCTGACCTGCTGAATTTCGCTGACCGTGGTGGTGACCCGGGTCGAGGACTCCGCGATCAGGCCGCGCACTTCGGAGGCCGCCGCCTGGCTGCGTTTGGCCAGATTACGCACCTCGGCGGCCACCACGGCAAAACCGCGCCCTTGCTCGCCGGCACGCGCCGCTTCCACCGCGGCATTGAGCGCCAGCAGGTTGGTCTGAAAGGCAATGCCGTCAATGGTGCCAATGATGTCGGACATGCGCGCGGACGTGACCTGCAGGGGCCCCATACTTTCCACCGCCCGGTGCATCAGCTGACCAGCGGAGTCGGCCTCCTTGTGCAGGCTGTCGGTCATCATGCTGATCTCCTGCGAGGCCGAGGCATTGCGTGCCACGGTCTCGCTGACGCGCTTGACGTGCAGCGAGGTTTGCTGCAGGTGCTCGCCCTGCGCGTGGGCGCGCTCGGACAGGGATTTGGTGTTTTGAACCAGTTTTTTACCGGTATCGCCCAGCAACACGGCGGCGGTGCGGATGTTGGCCACAATCGCCGACATTTTGGTCATCATCAAATCCAGACTTTTCCCAAAATTGCCCAGCGTGTCGATACCAGAAGCGGCACGCCCGGTCAGATCGCCTTCAGCCGCCTTCTGAATGGCTTCTTCGGTGCGAGCGCGATCGACCTGGCTCAGGCGGAAAAAACTCATCACCAGGTACCACCACAGGAGCAAGCCCACCAGCGAGACGGCCAGCGTCACCAGGATTTGTCGGATCAATTGACTACGCTGCTGCGTCAGCAGCAGGGTCAGGTCTTGAGTGACTTCACTTCTCGTCACGTTGGCGGCGTCAATGGCGCGGGTTCCGGCGGCAAAAAAGTCGGCCGCGGAGGCTGGCTCAGAGGGCTTGCGTGCGCCCGCCTCGAAGGCTTTTGCCTGGATCAAGGCCTGCTCCCAGCTCGCGTAAGCCGGGTCACCCACGCGGCGCAGGGTGGTGTGCATACCCGTCATTCTGAGCGCTTCTTCGGCCAGGTCATCGGCCAGGGAGTTCAGCTGCAAAAGCGCTGCCGGACTGGTACCAGCGATGTCCAGCAGACCGGCGCCCTGGGCGCGCAGCAAGCCAATCGACTCAATCCAGGGAATATAGCGGTCGACCAACAGCATGGCGTGGTAGTAAATGCCGGGTTCCGGGGCCAAGGCCAAACCCGACACATCAGCCACCAACACCATGAGTTGCTGAAGTTGAAAAATCACACGCCGGTACTGCTTGAACTGCGCCAAGCGGTCGGCGGCGGGGACCGCTGTGTCGGCAGTCAATTGCAAAATGGTGCTGCGCAAGGGGGACCATTGCTGCTGCAGCTCGGGCAAGGTACTGATTTGTACCTGACTATCGAGTTGTTCGACGGCCGTGGTGATGGTCTGGCGCACGGCTTGTTGTGCCGGGACCGCCAGGGGCTCACCGGCTTGATTCAAGCTGAGTTGGCCCCGGTGGAGCTGCAATGGAATGGCGATATCGGCGATTCGCTCCAGCAAGACGATGGCGTTGCCGCGCTGTGTGGTGTGGCGGTAAACCTCAGCCAGATTGGAGAGGTGCAATGCCACCACCGTGGCCAAGGCCCCCAGCAGGGGAACGTAAAGAATCCAGAACTTGACCGGGCCGCTCATGCGGATCATCAGCGCAGCACCTGGACCAAAAAAGCGCCCTTTGCGCTGGATTTTTGCTTCAGTAGTCATAGGTTTCGTTTGTGCTTATCGTCAAACCATTATTGGCATATTTCTCTCAGACTACCCCTGCGAAATGACCTATTGTTTCAGGGCAAGCTCCATTTTGGCCAGTAAGGTTTCGGGTCGCGGTGGTTTGACAATGTAGCCAAAAGTGCCCAGTGGCAAAGCCTCTGACAAGGTGCCAGAACTGGCATCCGCGCTCATGAAAATAACGCGTGTCTTACGCAAGGCCGCGTTCGGCAACACCCGTAGCTGCCGGACAAACTCAAGCCCGTCCATCGGGTCCATATGGATATCGGTCAGCACCAGATCGGGCTTGAAGCTTTGAACCATTTCCAGCGCATGGACGCCATCGGCACTGGTCTCGATGGTTTGAATTCCCATCCGCCGAAGTGAGTTCACGACGAAAGTTCGCATGACAGCATCGTCGTCAACGACCAAAATTCGGGCACTTGTGATTTTCATGAAAGCAGTCTTTTTACAGAATTGAGCGATGGCATCAAACACCGGGTTGCCAATTGACCATGCTCAAGTAACAGTTGGTAAGCTTAGCAGCTTGTACGCTTAAAGCAGAATGGGTCGGGCCAAAATGCCATAAAAATTAAGCCGCGCAGGGTTAACCCTGCGCAACGTAACGCTGGATTTCCAACTGCAGCGACGCCAGTTTGGGTGCCAGTGCGGCATACACGGGGCTCAGGGTCGCCGCACTGGCGGTTTTGCTCAAGCCCTCGACGTGCGTGA
>CAJAFJ010000320.1 GCA_903938955.1 uncultured beta proteobacterium
GTCAAGATTTTCCAGTTCATGAAAGTGCCCAGCGCCCGTTTTGGTGAGCACCGCATGTTCGAGCAGCTCGGCATCCCGATTGAAGGCCTGGGCGATGGCTTTAGCTGGAAAAGTCAGGACCTGGAGCATTCCGCCCAGCTGGCGCGCGACGGCTGGCAAAAAGCCAAGGCCGCCATCATGAGCGGTGACTTCTTTATGGTCACGCTCGACGAGATTACCTACCCGCTGATCTACGGCTGGATGCCGCTGGACGACGTGCTGGAAACCTTGCGCACCCGCCCCAGCCATGTGCATGTAGTGCTCACCGGCCGCCGTTGCCCGCCCGAGATCATCGAGTTGGCCGACACCGTGACCGAGATGCAAATGGTCAAACACGCGTTCAAGGCGGGGATTCCGGCCCAGCGCGGGATCGAGGATTGAAACGGACCGCAAGCGATGTCGCGTGACCCGCCCCGTGCGCCGGTGCGTGCCGCCGGTAACAATAGCCCCCCGACTTTCGGAATAAAAGGCTGCGCATGACCTACAGTGTCAAAGAAATTTTTTATACCCTGCAGGGTGAAGGTAACCACGCCGGTCGCCCGGCCGTGTTCTGCCGTTTTGCCGGCTGCAATTTATGGAACGGCCTGGAAGCCAGCCGGGCCAGCGCCATCTGCCAGTTTTGCGATACCGATTTTGTCGGCACCGACGGCGTTGGCGGCGGCAAGTTCACTGACGCGGCGACTCTGGCGGACCGCATCAACCAGCTGTGGCCTGCGTCCTACCCGGCCAGCAAATACGTGGTGTTCACCGGCGGCGAGCCCTTGCTGCAACTCGATGCCGCCTTGATTGACGCCATGCACCAGGTAGGTTTTGAGATCGCCATTGAAACCAATGGCACCCTGCCGGTGCCGGAAGGCGTGGACTGGGTGTGCGTCAGCCCCAAAATGGGCAGCGAACTGGTGGTGCGCCGGGGAAACGAGATCAAAGTGGTGATTCCGCAGCTCGGCCAGCCGCTGTCCGAGTACGAATCCCTCGACTTTGAGCACCATTTTGTGCAGGCGATGGACGGCCCGCTGCAAAAAGAAAACCTGCAACGGGCCATTGCCTTCTGCAAAGCCCATCCGACATGGAAGCTCAGTCTGCAGACCCATAAACTTCTTCAAATCCCTTAACCGCGTTGACATCAACATGCTCACCATCACCCGAAAAATGGAATTCGATGCCGGCCATCGCATTCCTGACCACAGCAGCCAATGCCGCAACCTGCACGGCCACCGCTACACCTTGCTCATCACGCTGACCGGCGAGGTGGTGGAGCAAGCCGGTGAATCCGACAACGGCATGATCATGGACTTTGGCGACATCAAGGCGCTAGCCAACCAATACTTGGTCAACCTGTGGGACCACGCCTTCATCGTCTACCAGGGCGACACCCAGGTGCGTGAATTTTTGGACAGCATGCCGGACCACAAAACGGTCGTCATCGACCGCGTGCCCACGGTCGAAAACCTGGCCAAGATCGCCTTCGATACCTTGAAGGATGTCTACCAGGACCGTTATGGCCGCCACCTTTCGCTGACCAAGATCACTTTGTATGAGACGCCCAATTGTTGGGCCGAGATCGATGTTTAAGGCGCTGCCGCACGCTTTCGCCCCTGAGGCGGTACAGGCCGTGTACCGTGCCATTTTTACCCCGAGCCGATGCTGTAGCAAGCCAACTGTGCCAAACGCCAGTCGCTGGACGCGCTGGTGTTTGAGAACCAGTGGGGTGAGGCGTCGGGTTTGTTTTGATTTTGTGAGTCATATTGACGTACAATTTTTCATTTGAAGCCTTGCCAAGGAGTCACCATGCCTGCCGTCAGCCCCAAAACCGAATCCGCCCGCATCAACCTGCGCACCAGCCCCGAGGCCAAGGCTTTGATTGAGCGTGCGGCCGCCATCATGGGTTCCACCGTGTCGAGTTTCATGCTGCAAAACGCGTACGAGGCGGCGAGTCGATTGATTGCCCAGCAAGAAATATTCACCTTGTCGGACCGTGACCGTGACGTGTTTTTAAACGCACTGGAAAATCCACCGGAACCCACGCAAGCCCTGATTGATTTGATGCGCACCGCGCCATGACCCTGGTCATCACCGCGTTGGCGCGTCACCATGACCGCAACGATTTTGACTGTGGTGAACCGGCGCTGAACAATTTTTTGCAGCGTCTGGCACGACAACAAGCCGAGCGGGATTTCAATCGCACTTATGTCGCGGCCTCAGAAGATGATTCCCGAATTCGGGGTTTTTACGCGATGAGCTCTGCGTCCATCGATTTTGAAAACTGGCCCGCAGGTTTGCGCTTGCCCCGCTACCCTGTGCCCGTCGCCCGCATCGGTCGTTTGGCCGTTGACGTGCGGGAGCAGGGCACGGGCGTAGGTGACGCACTGCTGCGTCACGCCATGCATTTAGGCGCGTCACTGGCGACACAAATTGGCTTGTATGCCGTGGTCGTCGACGCCAAAAACGAAGACGTGGCGGCCTTTTATGCCCGTTACGGTTTCCAGCGCTTTCCCGATCAGGGCTTGAGTTTGTTTTTAACGACCGAAGTGATTCGGCGCGCGTTGCTGGCGGGCGCTCCTGGAGCCCCCCATTAACCTCGACTACAGCACCCTCGACGCCCTGCGCCGCCAGCACCCGGCCTGGCGACTGTTGGCGGCGGAGCATGCGCCCTTGATCGGCAGCTTTTTGCACCGCGCCTTCATCGTGCCCAATGTGCGGGTGATGGCGCAGTCCGACCTGGCCGAGACGTTGGAAGACACCTTGTTTGGCTTGCGCGAACGCCTGGGCGCACAGGTGTTTCCCAAGTCGGCGCAGGAGTATCTGAACGACTGGGCTGCCAATGAGAAGGGCTGGCTGCGCAAGTTTTACCCGCCGGGCTCGGACGAGCCGCATTTTGATTTGACCCCGGCCACCGAACGCGCGCTGGCCTGGCTCACCAGCTTGACGGAGCGCGCCTTTGTCGGCACCGAGTCGCGCCTGCTCACGCTGTTTGACCTGCTCAAGCAAATGAGCGAGGGCAGCGACACCAACCCCGAGACACGCCTGCAAGAGCTGCACAAGCGGCGCGACGAGATCGACGCCGAAATTGCGCTGGTGCTGGATGGCGAGATGCCTTTGCTGGACGACACGGCGCTGAAAGAGCGTTTTCAACAATTCACCGGTATGGCGCGTGAGCTGCTCACGGATTTTCGCGAGGTGGAGCACAACTTTCGCGGGCTGGACCGCAAAGTGCGCGAGCGCATCGCGCTGTGGGATGGTGCCAAGGGCGCGCTGCTGGAAGAGATCATGGGCGAGCGCGACGCCATTGCCGACTCGGACCAGGGCAAGAGCTTTCGCGCCTTTTGGGATTTTTTGATGTCGCAGTCGCGCCAGGAAGAGCTGACGCAGTTGCTGGAGCGCGTGCTGCAACTGCCCCCGGTGGCGGCGCTCGGCCCCGACCTGCGGCTCAAGCGCGTGCATTTCGACTGGCTGGAGGCGGGCGAGCAGGCCCAGCGCACCGTGGCGCAACTGTCGCAACAGTTGCGCCGTTTTCTGGACGACCAGGCCTGGCTGGAAAACCGCCGCATCATGGATATTCTGCGCGGCATCGAAGCCCGCGCTCTGGCCGTGCGCAACACCGCACCCAAGGGGGATTTCATGGCCGTGGACGACTTGACCGCCAGTCTGGAGCTGCCGATGGAGCACCCGCTCTACAGTCCGCCGGTCAAAACCGCGATTGCCAACGTGGCGCTGGAAGCAGGCGAGGCGGGCCTGGACGCCGCCGCCCTGTTCTCTCAAGTGCGGGTGGACAAGGCAGCGCTCTCCAGCCACATCCGCCAGTCGCTGCAAACCAGGCACCAGGTCAGTCTGGGCGAGTTGCTGCAGACGAAGCCGCTGCAGCAGGGTTTGGGCGAATTGGTGGCATATCTGCAACTGGCCAGCGAAGCACCGAACTCGGTGGTGGATGACGCCACGCTGGAGTCGGTCGAGTGGCTGGCGACCGACAACGCCCATGAACCCGTCACCCGCCGCGCCCAACTGCCGCGCGTCATTTTTGTGAGAAATTAAGCATGCAAGCCCCTGACCTGTTTGATGCGCCAGAAATGCCAGAGGTCACCCCCAGTGCCCCTCAATATGACCTGACCAGCCTCGTCGTGCCGTTGCTCAAAAGCGTGCTGTACCGTGACGAAGATCTGCAAGCGTGGGCCGCGCTGCTCAAGCTGCAGGCCCGGGTGCGCGACCATGTGGCAGTGCTGGCACTGGACCTGGTGCTGGACGAGGCCGAGGGCTACGCCTTTTTGCGCTCGCGCACGCAGCCGGACGAAGACGCGCCCAAGTTGCCCCGTCTGGTGGCACGCCGCCCCTTGAGCTTTCAGGTCAGCCTGTTGCTGGCGTTGTTGCGTAAAAAGCTGGCCGAGTTCGACGCCAGCGGTGGCGACACCCGGCTGATCTTGTCGCGCGATGCAGTGGTGGAACTGGTGCGGGTGTTTTTGCCTGCGGGCTCTAACGAATCTCGCCTGATGGACCAGGTCGAAACACACCTGAATAAGATCATCGACCTCGGTTTTATCCGGCGCTTGAAGCCGCAGACTGGTAGCGCCGGGCGGGCCGCGCAAGAGCCGGTGTACGAGGTGCGGCGCATCCTCAAGGCTTTTGTCGATGCGCAGTGGCTGGCCGATTTTGATCTGCGCCTGGCCGCTTACCAGGCGCAACTCGTCATCCCTGAAACGGACGCAAGCGATGACTGAGCCACAACTACCCGGTCTGGAAATTGAGGCGGGTTTGCCAGAACTCGATTTCAGCGCCCCCGAGGCGCTGTCCGGCTTTCGCCTGATGCGCCTCGAAGTGCTCAACTGGGGCACTTTCGATAAAAAAGTCTGGACGCTGGCGCTGGATGGAAAAAATGGCCTGTTGACCGGCGACATCGGCTCCGGCAAGTCCACACTGGTCGATGCGATCACCACGCTGTTGGTACCTGCCCAGCGCATCGCCTACAACAAGGCGGCCGGGGCCGACGCGCGGGAGCGCTCGTTGCGCTCCTACGTGCTGGGCCACTACAAATCCGAGCGCAACGAGATCAACGGCAACGCCAAGCCGGTCGCGCTGCGGGACCAGACCAATTACTCGGTGATCCTGGGCGTGTTCCACAACGCCGGGTTTGACCAGGCCGTGACGCTGGCGCAGGTGTTCTGGATCAAGGACGCCGGTGGCCAACCCGAGCGCTTCTATGCCGTGGCAGAAAAAGCCCTGGCAATAACCACCGACTTCGCCCACTTTGGCACCGAAATACCGCAACTGCGCAAACGCCTGCGCAAAAACGGCGTCGAGCTGTTTGACAGCTTTCCGCCCTACGGCGCGCATTTTCGGCGCCGATTTGGCATCGAGGGCGAACAGGCGCTGGAGCTGTTTCACCAAACCGTGTCGATGAAATCGGTCGGCAACCTGACCGACTTTGTGCGCTACCACATGCTCGAACCGTTTGACGTGGCGCCGCGCATTGCTGGCCTGATTGCCCATTTTGACGACCTGAACCGTGCGCACGAAGCCGTGCTCA
>CAJAFJ010000321.1 GCA_903938955.1 uncultured beta proteobacterium
CGGACTCAGTGCCAGCAGGTGCGATTTTGGTCATGTTTTCAATCGCACCAGCGAAAGCTTTTTGAGCTTCAGCGGTCTTGGCTTCGAAAGACTTGGTGAAGTCAGCAGTGCTGCCAGTCACGATGGTTTTGACATGCTCAAAGTAAGCAGCCGACTTTTCAGCCAAAGGCTTCATCATGCTGGTTTGCAGAGCGATCACTTCTTGTGCGTCTTTAGCGCCGAGAACCGCTTGAACGTGGCTGAAAGTCTCGCCCAAAGAAGCTTTGGAAGCAGCCAGGTTCAGTTCAACCAGTTTCTCAACACCAGCCAGGGCTTGTGTCGAAATGCCTTCGAGGGCTTTCAGGTTGGTTTTGTTGGTTTCGATAAATTGTGCAGCGGTGGTGTTCATGTGAGTTTCCTTTAAAAAAATTTGCTAATCCGGCGGTATGCAATCTAAAAAACCGGGTCCGGTTGTTTATGTTGCAGTGCAGCATGGTTTGAATTATAGGGAAAACCCAGGCGCTTGCAAGAGTTATGTTGCACTGCAGCAAATATTAGAGGTGCCGTTCTAGCTTTCAACCCAAGCGCTTCAAATGCCGTGCAATTTGCAGCCGCACCTGATTGGGTGCCGTACCGCCCAGAATGTCGCGGGCGTTGAGCGAGCCGCGCAGGCTCAGCACTTCGTAGACATCTTTTTCAATCGAAGGGTTGAACTCTTGCAGCACCGCCAGCGGCAATTCCGACAGATCGACTTGATGCGAGATGGCGGCTTTGACGGCGTGGGCGACAGTTTCGTGCGCATCGCGGAAGGGCAGGCCTTTTTTCACCAAATAGTCGGCCAGATCGGTGGCGGTGGCGTAGCCGCGCAGGGCGGCGCGTTCCATCGCTTCAGGCTTCACGGTGATGCCGCCTTCCTTGACGCCGGTTGATGCATTGAGTTGACCGCCGACCATCTCGGCAAAAATCCGCAGTGTGTCTTTCAGGGTGTCCACGGTGTCGAACAGCGGCTCTTTGTCTTCCTGGTTGTCTTTGTTGTAGGCCAGCGGTTGGCCCTTCATCAGGGTGATCAGACCCATCAGGTGGCCGACCACGCGGCCGGTCTTGCCGCGTGCCAGTTCGGGCACGTCGGGGTTTTTCTTCTGCGGCATGATGGAACTGCCGGTGGTGAAGCGGTCGGCAATCTGGATAAAACCAAAGTTCTGGCTCATCCACAAAATCAGTTCTTCGCTGAAGCGGCTGATGTGCACCATGCACAGGCTGGCGGCGGCGGTGAATTCAATCGCAAAGTCGCGGTCGCTGACGGCGTCCAGTGAGTTCTGGCAGACCTGCGGCTGGCCCTGGTCATCGACCATGCCCAGCGTGGTGGCGACGCGTTCGCGGTCCAGCGGGTAGCTGGTGCCGGCCAGCGCGGCGGCGCCCAGCGGCAGGCGGTTGGTGCGGCGGCGCACGTCGCTCATGCGTTCGGCATCGCGGCTGAACATCTCGACATACGCCAGCATGTGGTGACCAAAGCTGATGGGTTGCGCCACCTGCAGGTGGGTGAAGCCGGGCAGGATCACGTCGACATTCTTCTCGGCCACTTCAATCAGGGCTTTTTGCAGGTCGGTCAGCAAGCCGCCGATCAAGTCAATTTCGCTGCGCAACCACAGGCGCACATCGGTGGCGACCTGGTCGTTGCGCGAGCGGCCAGTGTGCAGGCGTTTGCCGGCAATCCCGACCAGCTGCGTCAGGCGGGCTTCGATGTTGAGGTGGACGTCTTCCAGGTCCAGCTTCCACTCAAAAGCACCGGATTCGATCTCGGCGGTGATGGTCGCCATGCCGCTTTGAATGGCGCTGTGGTCTTCTGCCGTGATGATGTTTTGCGTGCACAGCATCTCGGCGTGGGCTAATGAGCCGGCAATGTCGGCCTGCCACAGGCGCTTGTCAAAAAACACGCTGGAGGTGTAGCGCTTGACCAAATCGCTCATGGGCTCGGAGAAGAGGGCGGACCAGGCTTCTGATTTTTTATCGAATTGGTTGTGTGACATAAGTGGGTAGATAAAGGGGCAACAAAACACAGACTGTGCCCGCGCCAGGGGTTGAAGCAACAGATCATCAATAATTGGGCGCAAACCCGATTTTTAATGAAAGACTCTCAAATTTTATCGACCTTCCTGGAGCCGTCGCCCCAGGTGTCTTTGCCCGTGTCATCACGGGTGCTGGTGTTTGACGCCTGCCATGTGGGCGTGGTGCTGCGGGCGGTGCTGTTTGTCGAGGCCGTGGTGGGTGTGGGCGCCATGTTTGGCGCGTCCAACTTCGTCGACTGGCTCACCCGCCTGTCTTTGCTCACGGGAGGGGCCTTGCCCGCCACCCTGGTGTGGCTGATTGCTGCGTGCAGCCTCAAAAAATTGTTGGCACGCCTGAGCCCCGGCGCGCAGCACACGGCGGGTGTGCTGCTGGGCGGCCTGGCCGGTCTTTATGGTTGCGCGGTGTTGTCGATGGTGGGCTTGCTGGCATCGTCGCCCTGGCTGGCCAGTGCCTTCAGTGGCGCGTTGCTGTCGGGTGTGCTGGTGGTCGCGCTGGTCTGGCGCGCCAAGGGCACCACACCGGCGGCCATGACAGCGCGGCTCAGCGAGCTGCAAGCGCGCATTCGCCCGCACTTTTTGTTCAACACGCTCAACAGCGCCATTGCCTTGGTGCGGGCCGAGCCCGCCAAGGCCGAAGCGCTGCTGGAAGATTTGAGCGATTTGTTTCGCCATGCGCTCACCGAGTTGGGCGACTCCGTCACGCTGGCGGACGAAATTGTGCTGGCGCAGCGTTATCTGGCGATTGAACAGGTGCGGTTTGGGGATCGGATTCAGGTGGAATGGGCGCTGGACCCGCTGGCGGACGAGGCCAAATTACCGCCCCTTTTACTGCAGCCGCTGGTAGAAAACGCCGTCAAGCACGGGGTGGAGCCGAGCGCGCTGGGCGCGCAGATCAAGATATCGACCCAGCGCCGGGGTTCCACGGTCGTGATCAAAGTCACCAACACCGTGCCGGCGGGTCAGGGCGAACCCGGCCACGGCGTGGCGCTGCGCAATGTGCGGGAGAGGCTCAGCTTGCTGCACGATGTGCAGGGCCAGTTTCAAAGTGGCCTTAAAAAAGGGATTTTCCAAGTCCGGATCGAGGTCCCCGCATGAACTGGACGGACCTATCGCCATGCCGCTAAAAGTACTGATCGTTGACGACGAACCCCTGGCGCGCGCGCGTCTGCGCACCTTGCTGTCTGACTGCACGGCGCCCCGCGCCCAAGTAGAGGCCGAGGCGGGCAACGCCAGCCAGGCGCTGGCGTGGCTGCAACGCAACCCGGTCGATGTGGTGTTGCTGGACATTCATATGCCTGGTGCCGATGGCCTGACCCTGGCCCAAAGCCTGCGCGACTTGCCCCAGCCCCCCGCCGTGGTGTTTGTCACGGCCTACGCCGAGCACGCGGTGCAAGCCTTTGAGCTGGAAGCGCTGGATTACCTGACCAAGCCCGTGCGCCTGGAGCGCTTGCAGGCCACGCTGAAAAAAGTGGTACGACGGGTGCAGTCCGTGCGCGGGCTGGCGCCCGAGGTGCCGGAAGACGTGCTGATTATTCAAGACCGTGGCCAAACCGAGCGGGTGCCGCTGTCAAAAGTGCTGTACCTCAAGGCCGAGCTGAAATACATCACGGTGCGCACCGCCACCCGGAGCTACATCATGGAAGGCTCACTGGGTGAACTGGAAGATAAGTACAAGACCCAGTTCATGCGCATTCACCGCAATGCGCTGATCGCCCGGCGCGCCGTGCGGGCGCTGGTCCGGCAGCACGACCCGGAAGAGGCCGAGGGCTGGGCGGTGCGGCTGGACGGCGTGGGTGAACTGTTGCCCGTGTCCCGCCGGCAACTGGCGGCCGTGCGGGAACTGGTGACGGCCTGACAAACGGCCAATCAATCGCCTTAGCCCGTATTGCGCAAGCCCGCTGCAATGCCGTTGATCGAGATGTGAATGCCGCGTTGCACACGCTCATCGGTCTGCCCGGCGCGGTAACGGCGCACCAGTTCCACTTGCAGGTGATGCAGTGGGTCGATGTACGGAAAGCGGTGGCGCATGGAGCGTTGCAGGGCCGCGTTGTTGGCCAGCCGCTGTTTGTCGCCGGTGATCATGGCCAGCGCGCTGGCGGTGCGGTGCCACTCGGCCTCGATCGCGGTGAAGATTTTTTTGCGCAGGCGGGCGTCACTTACCAGTTCGGAATAGCGCGAAGCCAGTGCCAGATCGCTCTTGGCCATCACCATGTCCATGTTGGAAAGCAAGGTCTTGAAGAACGGCCACTGCTTGTACATCTGCTGCAGCAACACGGCTTTGTCCTTGGGTGAATTTTTGCCCTTGGTTTTGACGGTGGCGCTGGCCTCCTGCTGCAAAAAGGCTTCGACCGCCGAGCCAAAGCCGTACCAGCCGGGCAGTGTCAGGCGGCACTGGCCCCAGCTGAAGCCCCAGGGAATGGCGCGCAAGTCTTCAATTTTTTGCGAGGCCTTGCGTGATGCCGGGCGCGAGCCGATGTTGAGCTCGGCAATCTCGC
>CAJAFJ010000322.1 GCA_903938955.1 uncultured beta proteobacterium
AGAGCGATCCGTTGAGACATGTTCAAGGATGGATTTTCTTGATACGGCTAGGAAGGCAAGTTTTTCGCCTCCACCGTTCAGAACAGGTTGACGCCACTCATGCAAACCGTCTCGGTATTGAGCAACGCCCCACCATCGCGGACAAGCGCAGCCGCCCATGAAAAAAGCCGCACCCCAAGTTGGTGTGCGGCTCTCAGGATCAAGCTCAAAGTAATCTAGTCGACTGCTCGAGTTAGCAACTTCATACCGAAACGGCTAGCGGTTTCCCATGTTTTTTTCAGCTTTTGAATCCTCAGAATGAGTATTTCATGTTGAAAGACAACTGGTCGCGGTCCGTAGACTGCCGGTTGTTAGGTGTTACCAGTGAAGCATCGCCGTTGTAGCCCAAGTAAGTCACGCCCAGCGACAAATTCCCACGGCGGGTGAAGGTGGCGCCAATGCTGTAGCGCTCATCCCCCTCACCATTCAGTGAAGTGCCAATCAGCGTGCGGCCATCAAGTTGCTTGGAGTAACTGATCGGCACACTCAAGTCCCAGCCTTCGACAATACCGGGCCAGGACAAGGCCACGGTGCCGGAAAAAGCGAGACCTGAATCGGTCTTGAAGGTCAGCGCACTTTCGGCCACGCCATAGTTGCTGTACTTGACCGATGAAATTTCACCCAGCACGGTGATGGCATCGGCAATACTGGTGCGGCCCACGTTGTACATGCCCCCAATATTGAGTTGGGTGGCATCCGCGCGTTGGGGTGTTCCAAGAGCACCCACCAAAATCGGCGTGTCATTTCGCAAGCTCAACTCACCGTACGTCGTGAAGCTGCCGAAGGTGGTGCTGACCGTGCCAGCCAGCATCTTCACGTTGTCAAAATAGCGAATGTTGTACGTGCCGGTTGTCGCGCCTGTAGGTTTCATGATCGGCAAAGGCATGCGGTCGTTGTAATTCAGGTAGTACAGACCGACCTCGGTCTCGTCGGTAGCGCGAAAACGGGCACCAAGACCCCATTGACCCGTGTCGCTAGGTCGGATATCGGCTTGACGGGTCATGCCAAAACACGTCGGCCCAAAGTAAACCCCTGCACACACGGCGCCGTTACCGGTCACATCCGAGGTGCTCATGAACGAGCCTGCGGCAGGGGCCAGCGTTTCGTGAAATCCATATTGAGCCTGCGCCACCATACTCAGTCGCGGCGAGATTTCGAAGATAGCGGATATTTGGTCCTCTGGCAGGACTGAATCCTTCACTTCGGTTCCGGGAACGCCAGCCTTGGTGCCATCAAACGGCCCCTGCGCCGTAGCGATATTGGGAAAGTACAAGGCCTCGCCCCAGTTGACCACGTGGCGACCCAAACGAACTGTTGCGCGACTGGTATCACCCAAGTCAAATGAGGTGTAACCGTACGCATCAAGAATTCGGCTGTAGCCTCCGTGATAGCGTTTGGTGTCATCCGTGAATTCATTGAACGGCCCCGGCTTGCTGACGAGTTTGCCAGGATTGTCGTTCGTACCGTGTAAACATCGTCATAGAACGTGCTGCCCGATAGCACAAAACCACTGTCGCCCTTGGACAGTTTGCTCTCAAACAACAGGGCCAACCGATTGGCGGTCAGCGAATTTTTGGCAAAGTTGTTGTTGCCGTCATTGCCAGCCGCATTCGCAGCCAGCACGGCATCCGGGCTCTTCATGCGCTGCGCCAAGGTGTAATTGGCATTGACGCGCCATTCCAGCTTGGCACCATTTTCGAATTCAATGGTTTCACCGGCATGGGCGGCAGCCCCTGCGGTCAGGGCCAGCACGGCGGCAGCGACAGGGTTAAAAAGGAGTCTGGTTTTCATAGTGATTAGTCCTTGAAGGGGATCAGTTGCCAGCCGAGCGAGCGGATTCAGGGGTAAACATGGCGTCTTTCAGATCGCCCTTGTTCAGCACGGGGCCTTTGTCACGTTCCTGAAACAGGTTGTAGCCGATGTAGCTGCCTGCATTCAGGTCATGATAGAAGCTGGTACCGGAATGCCAGCCCTTCGTATCGAAGGCGTAGTAGTAGTTGATGTACGCGTATTGCCACAACTGGCCACGGGCGTCATAGAAATCAGACATCACGGCATGCCAGGTGTCTTCATCAAAGTAAATCACACGTTTGGCATACAGGTGGCGGTAGCCTTCCTTGACTGTGCCTTCGACCGCCCAGACGCGGCGTGGCTCCCAGCGCATGTAGTCGGCATTGGGCACCCCGGTCTTAAGCAGATCAGCGTACTTGACATTTTTGCCGTGAATTTTGTAAGCATTGGCCGGAATGAACACCTCACGCTTGCCCAACAGCTTGAAGTTGTAGCGCTCAGGCGAGCCGTTGAAAAGACGGTCCGAGTCAATCGTCATCTTGCCACCGCTGCCGCCAATGGGCTGGTCAAAGCCATATTCGGGCACGATGCGCACGCGGCGTGTGCCGGGATCGTAGACCCAGGCCAAACGCTTGTTCTTGCCAAAATCCAGCGGCTCTTGGGACACGCTCATGCCGCCCTTGTCACGCTCAGGCAGCAGGGTCGTGACGCGGCTTTTCGCCATCAGGCCTTCAAGTGGTTTACCAATATCGTTGGGATTGCCAACAATGCTCATGCTGCTGTTCTCCTGCCGACCCCAGGTGATATTGCCATTGGACAAGACGCCGGCAAAGTCACGCACCGTGGTTTCGGTAAAAGAGCGAAACGGCATCATGTTGTTCATGATGACTTCGTTGCCAGTTTTTGGAATTGGGAAGGGAATCGCACCCTTGAAACCACCCTTGACACCCATGCCGGTTTCAGTAAGTTCCGCGCTCAAAGCATTTTTCTTGGCCATCTCACAGACTGAATCAGGGTGGCGGAAGTCGCGGCGACTCTGGTAAATGTCCATGCGGGCGGTCTTTGGGAACTTGGCCAACAGCGCCTTCTGGCCTTCGGTCAGGTGTTGGGCGTACTTGGCCATATTGTCAGCCGTGATGCTGTACAGCGGCTTGTCGCTTGCATAGGGGTCCACCGGGTGCTGGCCCACGCTCGGGGTGTACTGGATGCCGGGAGGGGTTCCCAGCCACTTGCCAGAAAACTCGGGGATGCTGCCATCTTTGCTACCGGCTTTTTCGGCACCGAGACAGGTCAGCTCCTTACCAAGCTTATCGGCTTCAGCAGCGGGCACTTTGGCCAGTGCTGCGCCAGTCGTTAACAGGCTCATCGCAACGACGATGGGCGCATAGGTGATCACATTTTTCATTCAAGTTTCCTTCAGTAGGGATAGCTGATCATTTGCCGCTGGATGCGACTACCGAAACATTTGCCAAAGATGACAGAGGTACTACAAAGCAAATATTTCGATGCTTTTATTGTTGATGTAGGAGACTTACATTTCATCGTCTAAAAAGACTAATGGTGGACCCTAATCGCACGGCGATCAAGTCTGACTCAATTCGCGTTTGATCGTGCTCTTGAGCATCTTGCCAGCAGGATTTCGGGGCAAGGGATCAGAACGTAGGAACACCCGCACAGGTACTTTGTAGGCAGCCAGATGCGCCGCCACGTGGACGCGCACGGCTTCTTCCGTCAAGACCACGCCCGGGGCTGTCACGACGGCGGCCACGACGGCTTCGCCGGTCTGGTCATCGGGCTGAGGAAATACCGCGGCCTCGACGATGCCGGGGTGCTGCAGCAAGCAGGACTCCACCTCGGCTGAGGCAATCTTTTCGCCGTTGCGATTGATCACGTCCTTGATGCGGTCCACCACGCGAATGAAGCCATCGGCATCAAGAATGCCAATGTCACCACTGCGCAACCAGCCCTCGCTGAAAGCCTGGGCGCTGGCTTCAGGCTGGGCCCAGTAACCCTGCATGACCGTCACGCCGCGCAGCCACAACTCGCCGGCTTCGCCGGTCGGTATGGGGGTGCCGTCGAACTCGGCCACCCGCAACTCAATGATCGGTGACAGCAAGCCTGATTTATCAGGGTAGGACATAAACAGGCTACCCGCTGCAGCCGCGCCGACACCGTTGGTCTCGGTCATGCCAAAACCAATGCCGTTCATCCCCTCGCCGCGCCGCTTCAGTACCTCGTCAATCAGCCGCTGCGGCAAGCCCGCCCCGCCAAACCCGATGCCCATCAGGGTGCCGGTGAGCTCCGGGTCATCAAAGCCGGGTTGTGCCAGCAACTGCTGAACCATGGCCGGTGCGCCATTGAACTGGGTAATACGTTCGGCACGAATCGTCGCCAGCGCCATCGCTGGATCCCACCGGTGCATGAACACCAGGCGGCGACCGTGGCGCAGTGACGCCAGCAGCTGGGCATGCAGCCCGCTAACGTGGAACAGCGGCACAGCCGTCAATGTGGTGGGCTGCAGGCGACGTGCCATCATGACCGCGACCACGGCGGGCGAAGTCATGGCCGAGATTGCCCCGATGTAATCAATATTGCAGAGCGCCTGGCACACCGCGCGTTGGGTAGAAAGCACGCCCTTGGCCTTGCTGCTGGCGCCCGAGGTGAAGAGAATCAGCGCATGGTCATCGGCTTGCAAGGCCGCAGGGATGGCCACTGGCCCGCCCGGGCTGATCAGCGCAGCCCATTCCAGGTTGCAGGACGATGGCGCGTCGACCACGATGGGACGGCATCCGAGTGCGGGGAGATCAGTGGCAATACGCACATAACGGTCTTGATCACAGATCAGCAGGACGGGTTGCACATCGCGCAGGTTGTCCATCAACTCTTCGTGCAGGCCATAGCTGTTGAGTGGAACAGGAACGGCCCCCAACAAGGCGATGGCCGCAAAGGCCACAGCCCATTCGGCACGGTTGCGCATCGCAATCGCCACACGATCTGCTGTTTGCACGCCCTGCTCGGCTTGCAACCGCCCGGCCAAAGCATCGACGGCGGCAAAGAAGCGATTAAAGCTCCAGCGATCACCTTCATAGACCATGAATTCGAGATCACCATGGACGCGGCCCGCCTGGATCAGTGCGGGCAAACTGCTGAACGCATGGCGATACGCCAGCATCGCCTGACCATTCACGTCCAGGGTTTCCAGCTCAAACGGGGCACCCGGCGCCGTCAATTGGGCGCGGCATTGCGTCGCACTGGCGAGCAAATCATTATTTGACAAATGGGTAGTCATGGTTTCAAAACCCTTTCAGTTGAGCATAGCGATTGCGGTGATACAAGCCGTCGCCCAAGCTCTGTTGCAACACCCGGGCGCGCTTGACGAAAAGGCCCAGGTCAAACTCGTCTGTGACGCCTATACCGCCGTGCAATTGAATTGCCTCGTTGGTGACTTTTTCGCACAGATCGGCTGCCCGTGCCTTGGCCAGGCTGGCCAGCAGCGGCAACTCAGGGTCGCCCGCGTCGATCGCCGCCAGTGCGGCGCGGACACAGCTCTCCAACATTTCCAGCTCGACATACAGACGGGCAACCCGGTGCTGCAAGGCCTGAAAGCTACCGATGACGACGTCAAACTGGACCCGCTCCTTCAGGTAACTGACGGTGCGCTCAAACGCCTCACGCACCACGCCCAGCGCCTCGGCCGCCAGGCAGGCGCAAGCCCGGTCAAGTGCCGCCTCCAGGGCCTGCGTGGCATCGCCAGCGGCGCCCAGGCGGTGATCGCCTGCGACTTGCACGCCCGCCAGGGTCAACCGGGCATGGTTGCGGCTGTCGGCCAGACGGGTCGGCGCCAAGGCCACGCCGGGCTGATTGGGCTCGATCACAAACAGGCCCAAACCTTCATCTTCGCCAGCAGTGCCGACCACGCGGGCTACAACGATCAGCGCCTGGGCGCCAATGCCGTCAATCACAAACCACTTCTCGCCATCCAGCACCCAACCGGCATCCTGGCGCCGGGCTCGGGTCTTGATGTTTCTCGGGTCATGGCGTCCGTGCTCATCCAGCGCCAGCGCCATGCGCGCTTCACCGTTCATGAGGCCGGGCAGCCAGCGCGCCCGTTGCGCCGCGTCACCGGCCGCCAGCAGCAACTCGCCACACAGCGGCACCGAGGACAGCAGCGGCAAGGCGGCCAGCGTGCGCCCCATGGCCTCGAAAATGGCACCCAGTCCCATATAACCCACGGCCAGCCCACCTTCAGCCTCCGGAAAGACCGCTGTAGGCCAACCCAGATCAATCACCTGTTGCCACAGCGCCGTGTCATAGCCCAGCGGGGCACGGGTGTCGCGCAGGCGACGTTGCAAGCTCACAGGCGACTGGGCGGCGAGGAATTCGCGGGCACTGTCACCGAGCTGCTTTTGTTCATCATTCAGCAAAAAATTCATCACATGACTCTCTGTTGTGTTGTGCTTGCATCATTTATTAACTCGGCATTCCCAGCACCCGCTTGGCGATGATGTTGAGCTGCACCTCACTGCTGCCACCGGCGATGGTGGTGGTCTTGGCCAGCATCCACTGGCGGCCAATGTCATGTTCATCCTGGCTGAACTCATCACCCTCCCAGCTCAGGCCGCGCTGACCCATGAGTTGCATCAGCAGCTCATACTTGGCCACCTCTTGTTCGGTCTGCACCAGCTTCATGATCGAGATCGGGCCGCTGACATCCATGCGCGCCATGCCCTCCGCCATCACACGGCGATGGGTCAGCGAAAAGGCATGGGCATCCATCAGCAGGCCGGCCAGCCGGTCGCGGAACACCGGTTCGCACACGGCGCCCGCCTCGTCCAGCAGGTAAGGCCGTGCCACCGCCAGCGCATCGTGCGAGGGCGCAGCGCCCTCGCTGAACTTGGACATGGCAGCACGCTCGTGCTGCAATAATTTTTTGGCCACGGTCCAACCGCCGTTAAGCGGGCCGACCAATTGCTGAGCCGGCACCCGTACCTCGTCAAAAAACACCTGGCAAAAACTCGACTTGCCGCTGATGAGTTCAATCGGTTTGACGATGATGCCCGGGGCCTTCATGTCGATCAGCAGGAAACTGATGCCTTCTTGCTTACGCACCGAGGTATCGGTGCGCACCAAGGCGTACATCCAGTCGGCCTGATCGCCGTAGGACGTCCAGATTTTTGAGCCATTGACGATGAAATTGCCCTGCTCGTCCTTGCGCGCTGAGGTCTTCAGGCTGGCCAGGTCGGAGCCGGCATTGGGCTCGCTGAAGCCCTGGCACCAGCGCGTCCGGCCTTGCATCATCGGCAGCAGATGCTCGCGCTTTTGTTCTTCCGTTCCTACTTCCAGCAGCACCGGCCCCAGCATCCAGACCCCCAGGTTGAACTGAGGCTGGCGGCACCCCAGGCGCTGCATCTCTTCATCCACAATGCGCGCCTGCTTGGGCGGCAGGCCGCCGCCGCCATAGGCGGCAGGCCAGCCGGGCGCAAACCAGCCGCGATCGCGCATGCGCTCGAACCAGACGCGCTGGTCGTCATTGCCAAATTTAAGTTGTGAGCCGCCCCAGACCATGGCATCCGCGGTCAGGGGCTCACGCATGGAGGCCGGACAATTGGCTTGCAGCCATTGCCGGGTTTCCGTGCGAAATGTATCTATGTCTTGCATATCAGCGTCCTAGCAGTCTATTAATCGATGGGCCAGCTGGCAGTTGATGGCACCTGTTCGGCCAGCCGGAAGCGGTAAACACCGTCTTCGTCGAGCACACGGCGCAGCACGCCAGCGTAGCGCAGCCACGACAGGTGCGCAATGGTTTCACCCAGGGCCAGCATGTCGTCCACCGGACCCCGCAAGCGCGGAAACAGGCGCAGCATGGCCTCAAAGGCGGTGCATGCGCGGTGTTCGGCCAGGTACTCGCGCAACATATCGAACTGCTGCTCATGGTGTTCACGCAGCTCCTGTGTGCGCGGGTGCAGGCCCCGAAATACCCGCTCGTGTGACGGCAGCACCAGCGTGTCGGGCGCCAGCCCCTCCAAACGGGACAGCGAATCCAGCCACAACTGCAGCGGATTGGCCTCGGGCTCGATGCTGGTGACCAGCACGTTGGAGCTGATGCGCGGCAGCAACTGGTCGCCAGCAATCAAAATTTGATCCTGCTCGCAGTACAGGCAGGCATGCTCGGGCGAGTGACCTTCACCAATGACCACACGCCACTGGCGCGTGCCGAGCTGGATCACATCGCCACCGCGCAAGCGGGTAAACGACTGCGGCTGCGGTGCCCTGAACGGGTCTTTGCGCATCGCATTCCACATGTTTTCCAGACGCTCCGGTGGCAAACCGGCACGCTGGTAAAACAGCACTTGCGACGGCGGCAGCGGGTCGGGAATGGGCTCAGAGAGCACGCGCATCATGAAGTATTCACCATGCGTCATGTACAGCGGAATATTAAAACGCTCACACAGCCAACTCGCCAGACCGGCATGGTCATAGTGCATGTGGGTGCAGACCAGGCGGACGATGGGCAGGCCTTGAAGGTGCGTGGCTGCAATGTGCTCCCAGCGCGCGCGTGCGGTCTCGGTGTTCAAGCCGGTGTCGATCAGGGTCCAGCCCTCGTCGCCACGCAGCAGGTAGACATTGATGTGGTCCAGCGCCATCGGCATGGGCATACGCGCCCACAAAATACCCGGTGCAATTTCGACCACCGAGCCATCGGTGGCCGGTGCGTCGAACGGGTAGTCAAGCACGGCGCTGGCATGCAGGCGCGTCATGCCGAGGTGCTCCGCAACAGGCTGGCACTTTCAAGCGGCACATAGGTTTTGGCCTTGTCATCGCGCACAAACAGCGGATCGCGCACGAGCGTCTGATCAAACCCCTCTCGCTGCAAATCGACCTTGCGCAACTTGTAGTTACCCGTCATGTCGGCAGTGGCGGCCAGGCGCAGGAACAGCGGCGCAGCGTAGCGCGGCAGACGCTCCAGCGCCAGGGCCCAGAAAGCTGCCGGATCAAAGCTGGCCCCCGGGTGCATCACCAGTGCAGCCATGCCGGCACGGCCGTCATGTGCCGGTACGCGCACGCCATAAATGGTCAACGCATCCAGCCCCGGAAAATCCCCCAACGCATCGGCCACCTCGGCGGTCGACACGTTCTCGCTCTTCCAGCGAAAGGTGTCGCCAATGCGGTCAACAAACCAGCAGTAGCCGTCCGCATCACAGCGCAGCATGTCGCCTGAAGACCACCAGGCATCGCCTTTCTGGAAGACATCACGCAAGATTTTTTTCTCAGTCGCCTCCCGGGATGTGTAGCCCTCAAACCGGCCCGCCACAATGTCCGGGTAGTCATAAATCATGCCAATGGCCTCGCCCGGCTCGTCGATGTCGGCAAGTTGCATGAAGCCGTTTTCGTCTCGCGGGTGGCTCTCGGTTTCAATGTCGTAGCGCACCAGGCGCAGATTGGATTTATCCCAAAAGGGCACGCGACCACAGGAGCCGATCCGGTTGTCCAGGTTGATGGTGCTGGTATTGGCTTCTGTTGAACCCCAGCCCTCAAAAATCTGGGCCGCACCGAAGCGCTCGACCCACTGGTTCCAGACCTCAGGCGCCATGCCAGTGCCGCTCATCTTGCGCAAGCTGTGGTTCTTGTCATCCGGGTTGGCTGGCGCGCTGAGCAGGAAACGGCAGATTTCGCCCACATACTGGCACATGCTGATGCCATAACGCCGCACATCGACCCAGAATTCACGACGGCTGAACTTGCGCCGCACGGCCAGGCTGGCACCCGCAGCCAAGGCCGTGGCGGTGGCCGACATGGAGGCCGCGCCGTGGTATAGCGGCAAAAAGCAGTAAATGCAGTCGTCAGCCGTTACCTCCCAGACCTCTTTCATGCTGGCACCGGCCATCAGCCAGCGTGCATGGCTGATCACAGCGGCCTTGGGCAGGCCCGTGGTGCCCGAGGTAAAGACGTACTGGGCGGTATCACCCGCGACCAGACCAGCGCGCCACGCCAGCGGCGGGTTGTCACGCGATGCCGCCTCTGCCAGCGCCGCCAGATTGAGTGTGCACAGCGCCTGCTGCGCGGGGGTGGCAGGATTCTCGGTGTCGGGCCAGAGCCAGCAGCGCAGGTCGGCCGGCAAGTCCGGAGTGGCGGCGAAGTGGGGCAGACACTCCTCGCCGATGATGACGGTTTTGGCGCCCAGCACGCCAATGGCATGCGTCAGCAGTTTGCCACTGACATGGGTATTGAGGAAGGCCACCACGGCGCCCAGCTTACTCAGCCCCATCCAGGCAAAGAAAAATGCGGGCCGATTTTCCATCGCCAACGCCACGGTGTCGCCCTTGCGCACACCCAGTGCATAAGCCGCATGGGCGACCTGGTTGGCGGCTTCATTGAACTGCTGGTAGTTCCACTGCTGGTCGCCGTAGAGAATGCACGGCCGCTCGCCAAAGCGCAGCGCACCGCTCTCAATACATTCGGCTGTGGTGTCCGTTTGTGAGACACGAAAGGCCATGCCGACCGCGCTACGGCGATCGAGTTTGGCCTGGGTCACCTCACGCGGCACAATAGTTGGTGTTGTCAATTGATCTCCCCTTATATTGGCTATATCAACATCAACGCACGGGGCGCGGCATACCCAGACCAAACTGCGCAATCAATTCGCGTTGAATTTCATTGGTGCCGCCGCCAAAGGTGTTGATCGGGGCCGAGCGCAGTTCATATTCCAGCTCACCCATCAAAAAGGCGGCGCTGGAGCCACCCCGCACCAACGCGCTGGCGCCGACGATATCCATCAACCGGCGCAGGATGTCAACCATGCCTTCCGAGCCATAGACCTTGGTGGCAGAAGCCAGTGCGACGTCCATATTCCCCGCGTCCAGGCCGGCCGCAATACGGAAGTTGATCAGGCGCATCGCCTCCAGCCGGGCATAACATTCGGCCAGCGAGCGCCGCACCCAAGGCTGATCGACCGCGCGGCGACCCTGCTCGTCACGGGCCTTGGCCCACAACAGCACTTTGCGAAACGGGCCAAACACCTTGTCGGACCAGGACCCCAGACCGAGGCGCTCATGGTTGAGTTGGGCCGTGATTAATTTCCAGCCGCCGTGCAACTCGCCCACCAAGCGGTCAGCGGGCACCTCTACGTTGTCGTAGTAGGTAGCGGCAGTAAAATTACCGATGGTCTGGATCAAGGTATGCGACAAACCGGGCGCATCGGTGTCCAGAATCAGCAGGGAAATCCCTTTGTGGCGCGGCAGGTCAGGACTGGTGCGGGCCGCCAGCCAGACATGGTCAGCGGCCTCGATGCCCGAGGTCCAGAGCTTGGCGCCATTGACGATGAAGCGGCCGGTGGCAAGGTCGCCTTCCAGGCGGGCCTGAGTTTTCAGGGTCGCCAGGTCGGAGCCGGCTTGCTGTTCGGAATAACCAATCGCAAAAATCGTCTCGCCCAGCGCCATGCCGGGCAGGTAGCGTTCTTTTTGCGCCGCCGTGCCGTATTCCATCAAGGCCGGCCCCACCGTGCTGATGGTCACGAAGGGCAGCGGTGCGCCTGCAATGTTGGCTTCTTCAAAAAAGATCAGTTGCTCCGTGGCGGACAGACCCTGACCACCGTAGGCCTTGGGCCAGCCGATGGCCAACCAGCCGTCGCGGCCCATCTGGCGAATGGTCCGGCGGTAGTCGTCGCCGCTTTCGGCACCACGCAGCTTGACCCGCAACTCGGGTGTCATCAAGGCATTGAAGTAGTCACGCACCTGCAGGCGCAGGCGGTGCTGTTCGGGGGTTAAATCGATGAACATGTGTGTTGCTCCTGCTGTAAGAATCAGGCGTCGCCCAGGATCAGGCCACTGGTCGGCACGCCAGTACCGGCCGTGACCAACACGTTGTGCACGTTGGCCACCTGGTTGACGGCATGGCCACGCACCTGGCGCACGCCTTCTGCGACGCCGTTCATGCCATGGATATAGGCTTCGCCCAGCTGGCCGCCATGGGTGTTGATGGGCAGGCTGCCACCGCGTGCATGCTGGCCGGCGCGGATGAAGTCCTTGGCCTCGCCACGTTTCACGAAGCCAAACTCTTCGAGCTGGGGCAGCACAAAAGGTGTGAAATGGTCATAGATCACGGCGGTCTGGATGTCCTGCGGCGTCAGGCCGCTTTGCTGCCAAAGCTGCTGGGCGACCAACCCCATCTCGGGCAGGCCGGTGATGTCATCCCGGTAGTAGGAGGTCATGATTTGCTGACCATCGCTCATGCCTTGCGCCGCACCCTTGATGATGACGGGCTTGGTGCGCAGGTCACGGGCGCGCTCGACGGAGGTGATCACCATGGCCACCGCGCCGTCCGACTCCTGGCAACAGTCCAGCAGGTGCAGCGGCTCGCAAATCCAGCGGGAGGCCTGGTGCTCGGCCAGCGTGATGGGCTTGCCATAGAAAAAAGCGGCCGGGTTGGTCGCGGCAAAATCACGCGCGGCGACCGCCACACGGCCGAAGTCTTCACTGGTCGCGCCAAACGTGTGCATGTAGCGCTGGGCAAACATGCCGACCCAGGCCGCCGGCGTGTGAAAGCCGTAAGGCATGTACCAGCCGTAATTGACGTTCTCGACAATCGGCGAGGAGCCAAAACCGTAATTGCCATTGCCAAACCGGTACCAGCTGCGCTCATTCATGGCACGGTAGACCACGACGGTTTTGGCAATGCCGGTAGCGACTGCCATGGCCGCATGCAGCACGGGGGCGCAGGCGGCACCGCCGCCATGCGGCACCTGGGAGAAAAACTTGATATTGTTGGCGCCCAGCAGACGGGCGATTTCGTACTCGGGCACCTTGTCAATCGAATAGGACGAAAAGCCGTCCACTTCGGAGGGGTCAATGCCCGCCTCGGCCAGCGCGGCCAGCGTGGCCTCCATGGCCAGCCTGATTTCAGTGCGGCCCGAGTTCTTGGAAAATTCCGTAGCGCCCAGCCCAACAATGGCGGCGCGTCCGGAGATGTTTATGTCGTTCATAGAGGGAAGATTCCTGGTCATGCCGCTTCAGGGAAGGCGCACACGCACCGTACCGGTGACGTGATTGCCCATCGAGTTTTTGCCTTTGAGCGTGATCTCCACGCTGCGGTCGGCATCGCGCTTGTCGCTGACGGTGCCGTTGAAGGTCATCGTGTCACCCGGGAAATTGGGCGCACCGAGCTTGATTTTTAAGTCACAGAGGGTGCCACCCGGGCCGCTCCAGGCTTCAACAAAACGCTGTACCAGCCCGTTGGTGGTCAGGATGTTCATGAAGATATGCGGCGTGCCCAGCCCGCGCGCGGCTTCCAGGTCGTGATGGCCCGGAAAGTAGTCACGCGTGGCGATGGCGCCCCCTGCGATCAGCGGCACCGTGAGAGGCACGGCCAGGGTCGGCAATTCAGTGCCGAGCAGTACATGGTCAAACTGTTGCGTCATGAGATCAGTTGTCAGCGAGGTCATATTTCCATCCCAGGGTGTCGTTATCTGCCAGCCAGTTGCCCAGCTGTTCGAGTTGCCGTTCAGTACCGCCCAGCGTGCTGCCCAGCGCGCGGCTCCAATACAGAAAACGGTGCATCGGGTACGTGAGGTCAACCCCAATGCCACCGTGCACATGCTGTGCCATGTGGCCAACGCGGTGACCGGTGTCATTGGCCAGGGTGCGTGTGGCCAGTGCCTGCGGCACACAACCCAGGCCAGCATCCAGGCGGTACACCAGCTGGCTCAGCGCGCTGCGCAGCGCCTCCAGCGCGATGTAGCCATCGGCCATTTGACCGGCCACCAGCTGAAAGCTGCCAATCGGACGATCAAACTGCTTGCGCTCACTCACGTACTCAACGGTGCGACGCAATTGCTGCTGCGTCACCCCCAGTTGCAAGGACGCCAACGCGGCCATCGCCCGCTGCTCGACCCAGGGGGTGGCCTCTTCGGGCAGCAAGGCCAGCACCGTGGCGCCGTCGCAAACCACATCGGCCAAGCCCAGGTGGTGCTGGCTTAAACCGGCATCAAGCCGGACCGCAGGCTGGCAGAGGTCCACCAGGGCGAGACGTGGACAACCTGCCACATCGGCCGCCAAAAGCGCGAATGGCGCCTGCCCAGCCAAGGCAACCGCCGGTGCCAGGCCGTGCAGCTTGCCATCCTGCACCTGCAAGGCGGCACCCCGGGCGGCCGACAATGCGGCCAGCGAAAGCGCCAGCGGTTGGCCCGCCAGCGCCTGCCCTAGTGCGTCAACACTGGCGTCGCGGGCGAAGCGGGCCAGCGCGGCCGCGGCCACCTGTTGCTCCCACAGCGGCACCAGCGCCAGGGCCCGGCCCTGCTGCTCCAGCACGGCCAGCAGTTCGGTCATGCCCAGTCCCAGGCCGCCATCGGCCTCCGGCAGAATCATGGTGTGCAGACCAGCAGCGACACATTGCTGCCATAGATCGTGCATGAAGGGCGCCCCCGACAGGTCATGACTGCGCAGTTGCTCGTCGCTGCAAAAATCAGCAAACAGACCTTGCGCCATATCGGCAAAAGCGCGCTGGTCTTCAGAGAATTGAAAATCCATCTGGGTTCTCCTCAGGCAGCGGCCACTGGCCGGAATTGGGGCAATACCAGGTCGCCGTCGAAGGTATTGAATTCAACTTGCACCGCAGCGCCGATCTGAGCCGCACCGGGCTTGACACCGACCAGCTGCGAAATCAGCCGCACGCCTTCCTCCAGTTCAATCAAGGCAATCAGGTTCGGGTGATCAAACGGCGGCACCTCGGGGTAATGCATCACCACAAAGGAATAGACCGTGCCGCGACCGGACGCTTGCAGGGTGTCCCACTCAAACGAGTGACAGCTAGGGCATACCGGGCCGGGCGGATGACGCAGCGCGCCACAACTTTTACAGCGCTGGATCAGCAGCTTGCCCGCGCGTGCGCCGTCCCAGAAAAAGCGCGTGTCATCGCTGATGCCCGGCAGCGGGCGCTTGATGACGGGTGCAGCGGCTGGCACCGCCTGATCAGCCGCCGGCTTGGCCGCAGCCGCCGGACGAAACTTGAAGACGCGAAACAGCAGCTGCCCGACTTGTTCGTCTTCACCCTGAACTTGCTCCGAAAAGAAAGTCATGATCAGCGTGACGAAGTAGCCGGTGCCCAGACCGGTCGTTTTTTCTTCACCCACGCTCTCAAGCAGGGTCGTGTAGTAGATCCGCTCGCCCTCGTGCAGGTAGCGCTCGAAGCTCAGCTCGGAGTTCACCGCCACCACCGCCGGGAAACCTTGCCCCTCAATTATCTTGAGCACCTCATAGGGGTTCTCGGTAGTGGAGCCGGGCGGGTAGTTATTGGCGTGCATGCCCTCCATGCACCACACTTGCAGCATGGCAGGCGGCGCCAGCACCGACCCCGGCGGAGCCGCATGCGCCGAGGCCGCGACAAACGCCGGGTCGGTGTAAAGCGGGTTATCCACCCCCATCACCTCGCACCATTGCCGGATCATCGGTGCATTCACCTCGTCCCAGGCGTAAACACGCCCATACACCTTGCCCACGAGTGCGCGGACATCTTTCATAAACGCTTGTTCAGCCAAGACTTTCTCCTTGTTGTGCGGCAACTGCCATCGTTATGCCTTGCCCGTTTGGGCAGCCTCCAGAAATGCCGGCTTCTCGCCACCCCCATGCAACAGCAGATTGGTGCCACTGAGGTAGGAAGCGCGCGATGAAGCGACAAATAAACAAGCCTCAGCCACATCGGCCGGCTCTGCGAGACGACCCGCGGGAATCGTGGCGGCCACCGCCGCTATGCCCGCGGCATCGCCGTAATGCAAATCTGATTGTTCGGTGCGTACCAGGCCCGGGCTCACCGCCACCACGCGCACCTTGGGCGCCCATTCCACGGCCAGTGACGAGGTCAGGCTCAGCACCGCCGCCTTGGCGGCACCGTAGGCTGCCGTGCCGGGCGAGGGGCGCAGCGCGCTGACGCTGCCAATCAGGACAATGACCCCGCCCTGCGCCTGCTGCTGCATCACCCGGTTGGCGGCTTGTGCCGTATGGAGCGCAGCCGTGAAATTCAAACGGATGACACCTTCATGAAAGCGTGGCGACACTGTGGCCGCCTCCACCGAAGGGCTGCCACCCGCGTTATGGATGAGCACATCCAGCTGGCCGTGCTGCTGCACGATCAAATCCATCAGCGCCGTCAGCGCGTCCGCGTCACGCACATCACAGGGCAAAAAGCTGGCGCTGCGGCCACCGGCGGCGGGCAATGCCTCGGGCGCGCTGCGGGCGCAGACCACCACGGTGGCACCGGCTGCCAAAAAGCCTTCCGCAATGCCGCGTCCGATGCCCTTGGTACCACCGGTAACGAGGACCACGCGCTGATCAAAATTAGGGGTTGTATTCATATGGCATTAAATTTAAGCGCTGCGGGTGTTGCCAGATACGTCCAAAAGGACGATGTCGCGATGCTTTGGAGAAACGACGATCACCGTGTGCCATTACCCACAGGACCTCTGCATGCCTTCCAACGCCCCCTTGCCTGCTTCTGTCAGCCCAACTGCGCCAGAAATTCGAATCGACTACCCCAGCGACGGCGTGGCCGTCGTGTTGCTGAACCGACCCGAAGCCACCAACGCGCTCAGCCTTAACCTGCAAGCCCAACTATCAGAAGCGTTTGCCATGCTGAGTGCCGATGCGCGCGTGCGCGCCATCGTGCTGACCGGGGGCGACAGCGTCTTTGCTGCCGGTGGCGACATCAAGAGCATGGACGGCTGCGGTGCGATCGAGATCATGAAGCGCCACACCGAGCGCGTCTGGGCCCCGATTGAACGCTGCCCCAAACCCATCATTGCGGCAGTGTGTGGTTACGCCTTTGGCGGCGGGGCCGAGTTGGCGATGCACTGCGACATCATCCTGGCCGGCCAAAGTGCCAGCTTTGCGCAGCCTGAAATCCGCATCGGCATCATGCCCGGCATTGGCGGCACCCAGCGTCTGGTGCGCGCCGTGGGCAAGTTCAACGCCATGCGCATCTTGCTCACCGGCAAACCGGTCAGCGCCGAAGAGGCGCGCGTCATGGGCCTGGTCAGCCAGGTGTTCCCGGATGACCAGGTCTTGCCCGAAGCGCTGAAAATGGCCCAGCTGATTGCAGCCATGCCACCGTTGGCAGCGATGCAGATCAAGGAGGTGGTGCTGGCCGGCGTGGATGCCTCGCTGGAGGCGGCCCTGATGCTGGAGCGCAAGGCCAACCAACTGCTGTTTGCCACCCGCGACCAAAAAGAAGGCATGCAAGCCTTTATCGAAAAGCGCAAGCCCGACTTCAAGGGCAACTAAAACGGCGATGCGGTTGTTGGCCACGGGTAAAAAAACATACACAGTGTGTTGATTCAATCGTTGTTAAGATGTGCGCATCTTTTAATGCGCATTGAGAGCAAATATGTCTGCCATTCAAACCACCGCACCCAAACGCAGCGTCCGAGTTCGTCAACCCTTAAAAAGGGCCACCAATTTGAGTTTGAGTGCCGACGTACTCGACGCAGCCAAGACACTTGAACTCAATATCTCGCAGGTCTGCGACACCTATTTGCGTGAACTGGTCGCGCAAGAACAGAAGCGTCGCTGGCGAAGTGACCACGCTGATTTCATTGCTGCCTATAACGCCACGATTGACACTGAAGGTCTGCCGCTGGATCAGTGGAGAACTTTCTGATGGCGCGTTTTGATGTGTACCCCAACCCGGGCGCGCATACCAGCACCACGCCGTATTTGCTGGATGTCCAAAGCGATTTGCTCGACGGCCTGGACAGTCGCATGGTGATTCCGCTACGCAGCCTGGATCACTTTGCCAAAGTAAAACTCCCCACGCGATTGACTCCAGTATTCAACATCCTGGGCAAGGATTACCTGCTGGAGACACCCAAAATGGCTGCCGTGCCCCAGCGCATCTTGAAAGACTGCGTCGTTTCACTGGGCGATGATCAGGCGCGCATTACTGCTGCATTGGACTTTTTGTTCCAAGGTTATTGAGCACGAGCCTTATCACGCACTAAAAAAGGCGCGCATCTGCACGATGCGCCCGGCCTCATTGAAGCGAAAGTGGTCAATCGGGCGAATCACCACCGGTTGACCATTGAACACCAGTGACACACTGAACGGAAAAGCAGCCTCGTTGGCCACCGCCCGCACCGGCCCTTCCAACGCCACCACCAACTTCATGGCCACCGAGGCGGCGTAGAAGTCGCGGATCGCGGCAATGCCGCGCTTGGGCTCGGAGCCGACCGGGTCTTCCACCACCGCGTCGTCCGCAAACAGGGCGACGATGGCGTCCAGGTCGGCCGCATTGAGCGCTCGCACGTACTCATGCACAACAGCCTGCATCTGCTCAGGGCTCAGCATGGTCAGCGCAGTCACTCAGAACTGCGTCGGACGCATCACCGCATCCACGCCACCGTCGACATAAAACTGCGCGCCATGCACAAAGCTGGCTTGCGGACTCATCAAGAAAGCAATCACCGAAGCCATTTCGCCGGGGTCTGCGCGCCGTGCAATCGGGGCGACAAAATTCTTGATCGATTCGCTGTAGCGCGGGTCGTCCAGGCCCGCCTGCAACAACGGGGTCTCAGTGGCGCCGGGTGCCACCGTGTTCAGGCGTACACCGGCTTTGCCCCAGGCTGCGGCGCGACGGCGCACGGCCACGGTCAGGGCGTTTTTGGAACCGGCATAGGCCAGGTTGCCGCCGTGTTCTCCGGCGCCGGCGATGATCGCATTGACCATGGCTTCGTCACCCGCTTCACAGGCTGCCGCTAACGGATTTTTTTCCCAGGGCAGGTGCGCTGATGCGACCGAGGAAATCACCACCGCAGCCGGATTGACGCCTTTTTGCAGGGCTGGCAACAAGGCATCCAGCAACTCGACCGCACCAAAGTAGTTGACCGAGGCCACCAGGGACAAGGGCTTCGTCTGCGGACCCAGTCCGGCACAAAGAACCAGGCCGTCGAGCGTGCCACCACAACGCGCCAGCGCCTCGGTGATGATGGCCTTGCGGCCTTCGGCGTTGGAGAGGTCGCCGGTGATCTCGGCGTTGCGCAAGTCAACACCGATGACGGTATGACCCGCCGCTAACAGTGCTTGACGCGCGGCAGCGCCGATGCCGGACGCAGAACCGGTAATGAGGGTACAGGGCATGGAAATGACTCCTAGTTGATTAAAGTGAATGGACAAGGGCCTTAACGGGCCAGGGCTTGGGTGAGTTCAGGCACGGCTGCAAACAAGTCCGCCTCCAGGCCGTAATCAGCGACCGAGAAAATCGGTGCTTCCGGGTCTTTGTTGATGGCCACGATGACTTTGGAATCTTTCATGCCGGCCAAATGCTGGATGGCACCGCTGATACCGCAGGCGATATACAACTGCGGTGCCACGATCTTGCCGGTCTGGCCCACTTGCCAGTCGTTGGGGGCGTAACCCGCATCGACTGCGGCGCGGGACGCGCCCATGGCGGCGCCGAGCTGGTCGGCCAGCGGGGTCATGACTTCCATGAACTTCGCGTTGGAACCCAAGGCCCGGCCACCGCTGACGATGATCTTGGCAGCGGTCAACTCGGGGCGGTCATTTTTAGCAATTTCACTGCCGACATAACTGGTTTTATCGCTGGCGATCACGACGGCGACGGTTTCAATCGCGGCCGAGGTCTGGCCGGTGGCAGCCGCGTCAAAGCCGGTCGTGCGCACGGTGAGGACCTTTACCGCGTCCGTACTCTGCACCGTGGCGATGGCGTTGCCAGCGTAAATCGGGCGCTCAAAGGTGTCGGGGCTGATCACTTTGGTGACATCCGACAACTGGCCGACATCCAGCTTGGCCGCCAGTCGGGGCGCAACGTTCTTGCCACTGGCCGTGGCCGGAAAAAGAATGTGGCTGTAAGCGGCGGCTAGGCTCAATACCTGAGCCGTCAGGTTTTCGGCCATGCCATGCGCCAGCGCATCGCCGTCGGCATGGAGGACTTTGGTGACGCCAGCAATTTGGGCGGCCGCCGCAGCGGCAGCGCCAGCGTTGGCACCTGCAATGAGGACATGGACCTCGCCACCGCAGGCCAGTGCGGCCGTGACGGTGTTGAGGGTGGCGCCCTTGATGGACGCGTGATCGTGTTCGGCAATGACAAGAGAGGTCATGGGGTTCCTTTTAATCAGTTGGGGTCAGAGCACATCGCTATGCGAGTGGTCTGACCCGCAAAGTTTCAGATGACTTTGGCTTCGTTCTTGAGCTTGTCGATCAGCGTGGCCACATCGGCCACCTTGACGCCAGCGCTGCGCTTGGCAGGCTCGCACACCTTGAGGGTGGTGATGCGTGGTGCCACATCCACCCCCAGGTCGTCGGGCGTGACCGTCTCAAGCGGTTTTTTCTTGGCCTTCATGATGTTGGGCA
>CAJAFJ010000323.1 GCA_903938955.1 uncultured beta proteobacterium
CGTTCCACGACTTTCTGGTTGCGCCGTTGCACCGAGCAATCGCGCTCGAACAAGTGGACCAGGTTGCCGTGCTTATCGCCCAACACCTGCACTTCGACGTGGCGGGCGCGGCGCACCAGCTTTTCCAGATAAACCTCGTCGTTGCCAAAGGCGGCCAAGGCTTCGCGTTTGGCCAGTTCCATCATCGGTGCCAGATCGGCTTCGGTTTCGATCACGCGCATGCCGCGACCACCACCGCCCCAGCTGGCTTTGAGCATCAGCGGGTAGCCAACGGTCAGCGCCAGCGCTTTGGCGCCGTCGATGTCGTCGGGCAAGGCGCCGGTGGCGGGCACCACCGGTACGCCAGCGGCCACCGCCACGGCGCGGGCCGCAACCTTGTTGCCCAGGGTACGCATGACATCGCCATTCGGGCCGATGAAGGCAATGCCGGCGGCGGCGCAGGCGTCGGCAAAGTCGGGGTTCTCGGACAGGAAGCCGTAGCCGGGGTGAATGGCGTCGACATCGGCCTCAAGCGCGATGCGGATGATGTCGGCAATGTCGAGGTAGGCCGAGATCGGCTTTTTGCCGGCACCGACCAGGTACGACTCGTCGGCCTTGAAGCGGTGCAGCGCAAAGCGGTCCTCGTTGGAGAAAATCGCCACCGTGCGGATACCCATCTCAGACGCCGCGCGCAGCACGCGGATCGCAATTTCGCTGCGGTTGGCCACCAGCAGGCTTTTGATTTTCTTCATAGGAGGAATAAAAAGTAGACTTTGAACAAAAGAGACATCCCGGTGCGCTAGGGGAGCAGGCACACCGGGAGACGACAGGGAGGACTATTCCTCGCGCACCAGCAGCAGCGAGGTGGAGGAGGTCCGCACCATGTGCTCGGCGACGCTGCCCACCAGGAAACGCTCGAAACCGCGGCGGCCGTGGGTGCCCATGACGATCAGGTCAGCCTGCCACTCGGTGGCGGCGGCAATGATCATGTCGCCAAGGCGCTTCTGTGACGATTCCAGCAATTTGGCTTCGACCTGGCAGCCCGTGGCCTTGGCCAGCGCTTGGGCCAGCAGGGCGTTGCCCGCGCTGCGGATTTCTTCCTTGATCTTGTCAACGTCAATGTAGGAGCCCAAGCCCATGCCGTGCTGGGTCAGTGGACCTTCGTCGGCGGCGTTGACAATGCACAGGCTGGCGCCCAGTGCGCGTGCCAGGGTGATGGCTTCGTCCAGTGCTTTTTGCGCCGTCGTGCTGTTGTCGATAGCGACCAGAATACGTTTGTACATAATTTTCTCTCCGGAGTTATTTAATGACCATCAAGGTGAACGGGAAGACATAAGCCTGCATCGTCACAAACAGGCCCACCAAGCTGGCGAGTGCGATCGAGTGGAAGAACACGTAGCGAAGAATGTCGCCTTCGTGGTTGAACCAGCGGGTTGCCGTAGAGGCCACGACGATCGATTGCGCATCAATCATCTTGCCCATCACGCCACCCGAGCTGTTGGCCGCGCCCATCAGGTTAGGAGACAGTCCCAACTGTTCCGCTGCCACCCGTTGCATGCCACCAAAGAGCACGTTCGAGGCGGTATCCGAGCCGGTCATGGCGACGCCGATCCAGCCCATCAAGGTGCCGAAGAAGGGGTAGAACACGCCGCTGTTGGCAAACGCCAAACCGAGCGTGGTGTCGGTGCCGGAGAAGCGCGTCAGCGTGCCCAGACCCAGCATCAACACAATCGTCATCAGCGAGTAGCGCACCAGCCAGAAGGTGCGCCCGAACGTGCGCACGATTTCCATCGGTTTGTACTTCATGACCAAGGCGCCAATGACGGCGGCCAGCAAAATGCCGGTGCCGGTGGCGGACAGCAGGTTGAGCACGTAAACGGCCGCTTCAGGGTGCGGTGTTGGCACCACGGGTGGCATTTTCATGATCAGGTTGTGCAGGCCTTCCATGACGAACTTGGGTGCGAAGAGATTGTTCAGGAAAGTCTTGACGGGCGGCAGGCCCCAGACGAACACAAACACGGTCAGGATCGCCCAAGGCGTCCAGGCTTGCACCAATTGCTCTTTCGAGTATTTTTCAGGCTTGACCGGTGGCTTGGCTTCATGGGCGCTGATGTCGTGGCCCTTGATAGAGGGTGAACTCCAGATCTTTTTAGGCTGCCAGACGCGCAGGAACAAAATCAAGGAAACCATCGACACAATCGCGGCAATGATGTCCACCAGCTCGGGGCCGATGAAGTTGGAGACGAGGTACTGGGGAATGGCAAACGACAGGCCGGTGACCAGAATGGCAGGCCAGATCTCCATCATCGCCTTGCGACCGGCAAACGCCCAGATCAACCAGAACGGCACCAGCAGCGAGAAGAAGGGCAGTTGGCGCCCGATCATCGCGGTGACTTCCATCAGGTCGTAGCCGTGCACTTTGGCCAGCGTGATCACCGGGGTGCCCAGTGCGCCAAACGCCACCGGCGCCGTGTTGGCGATCAAGCTCAGGCCCGACGCGGCGAGTGGCGAGAAGCCCAAACCGATCAAGATGCCTGCGGTCACCGCGACCGGGGTGCCGAAGCCGGCAGCGCCTTCAAAGAACGCGCCAAAGCAAAAGGCAATCAGCAGCAGTTGCAAACGGCGGTCTTCGGTGATGCCCGACAGCGACGCTTGCAGAATTTTGAAGCTGCCGTTTTGTTCGGCCAGTTGCTGCAAAAAGATGATGTTGAGCACAATCCAGCCAATCGGCAGCAAGCCGGTGAAGCCACCGTACATCGCTGCCGTGCCTGCCATACCGATGGGCATGCCATAGGCAAACACCGCCACGACCACCGCCGCCAGCAAACCGAGTCCGGCCGCAATGTGGGCCTTGATGTGCATGAAGCCGAGCGCCACCAGCATCACCACCACGGGGATGGCGGCCAGCAGGGTCGAGATGACCATATTCCCAAACGGGTCGTAAACCTGATTCCAAGTCATAAATATCTCCTCAAATTAAAAAAACAAGACGCGAACCCTTGCGCGGTTCGCGTCGAAAAAAGCGCACACCCTTCAGCAGTGCATAGGCACCTCCTCTCGGGTGCATTCTTCAAGCAGGTAGGCAATCGAACGGTAGGAACGCCCGGTTTCGGACGTCAAGCCGATTTCGCAAGTCCGGTTGGTGGACACGCCCTCGCAGCAGTTCGACGGCAGGGCGTCGTGCACCTTGCGCAACGCGTGGGCGTTGAGTTCGGGCACGACAAAGCCCCGGTCGCCGCCAAAGCCGCAGCAAGTCACGCCCGCGGGCTCGATGATTTGCTCCACACACACGGCCAACAACTGGCGCAGCTTGGCGTCCGAGGCGGTGCGGCGCACGCTGCAGTTGATGTGCAGCGCAATCGGGCCGGGCTTGCGTACCACCCTCAGGCGCGGCAACAAGGCGTCCACCGCGAACTCATGAAAGTCCAGCAGCGGCAAGCGGCCGGCCAGGTACTTGTGCATGCGGGCTGTGCAGGTGCTGGCGTCCATGATGATGGGGTAGTAGCCGCCCTGGCCGTTGTCGGCGGCTTTCATCAGGGCTTGCATCACGGCATCCGACATGGCATCGGCTTCTTCCGCCATGCCTTTGCTGGCCAGCATCTGGCCGCAGCACAGTTTGTCGAAACCTTCGGGCAGGCGCGGGGCGTAACCGGCGCGCACCAGCAGTTCCATGATGACTTCGGGCAGCGTGGCTTCTTCGGGCGTGTTGGCGCCAAAGATGCGACCGCCGCAGGTGGGGAAGTACACCACCGGGTCGCCGTTGCCGCTGTAGGGCGCAGGCAGTTTGCCCGCTTGCGGCATGCCGCGCTTCCAGGCGCCACTGGAGAGTTTGGTCACCAGGTTTTCGCCGACGAGGCTGGTGGCCATGTGGCCCAGGCTGAGGCCGATACGCGAGGCGGTGGCCAGTTTGCCAAAGTTGTCCGCCGTCCATTGGTTGACTTTTTTCGTGGTGTTGCCCATGCCGCGGCCGCGCAGCAATCGCGTCAGTTCGCCGGTGTCAATGCCAACCGGGCAGGCGGTGGAGCACAGGCCACAACCGGCGCAGGTGTCGAGGCCGAAGTAGGCAAAGTCGTCTTCCACATCGGCCGTGCTTTCGCCCGCAGCGGTGCGGCGCGACAGCTCGCGCCAGCTGACGATGCGCTGGCGTGGCGACAGCGTGAGGCGGTGCGACGGGCACAGCGGCTCGCAAAAGCCGCACTCAATGCAGCGGTCCACCAGCGCCTCGGCGGCGGGCATGGGCTTGAGGTGCTTCAGGTGCGACAGCGGGTCGTCGTTCAGGATGACGCCCGGGTTGAGCAGGTTTTGCGGGTCAAACAGCTGCTTGATGCGGCGCATCAGGTCGGTCGCCTGCTGGCCCCATTCCCGCTCGACAAACGGCGCCATGTTGCGGCCGGTGCCGTGCTCGGCCTTCAGTGAGCCGTCGTACTTGTCCACCACCAAGTCACACACGTCGTCCATGAATTTGGCGTAGCGGTCGATCTCGGTTTGCGCCGAGAAATCCTGCGTGAAGACAAAGTGCAAATTGCCTTCGAGCGCATGGCCAAAGATGATGCCCTCCCGGTAGCCGTGCTGGCGCATCAGGGCCTGCAAATCCAGCGTGGCTGCGGCCAGTGATTCGACGGGAAAAGCCACGTCTTCGATGATGACGGTGGTGCCGGTGCGGCGCATGGCGCCCACCGAGGGGAAGGTGCCCTTGCGCACTTTCCAATACATCTCGCAGGTGGCGGGGTCGGTGGAAAACGCAGCGGATTCTACCGTTTCAATGCCGGCGAATGACACCAGCGCGGCCGCCATGCGCATCTGCAACACCAGCGCCGTTTCTGCGCGCACTTCAATCAACAGCGCCGCGGCATCAACGCCCAGTGTCCGCATGATCGGCGGCAGACCGGGCTTGTCCTCGACCGAGCGCAGGGCGGGGCGGTCCAGCAGTTCGACGGCCGACACCTGCGTTTGCTTCAGGTGGATCACGGCCTGGCAGGCGGTCTCGATGGTCGGGAAAAACACCAGCGCGCTGGCCTTGAACGGGTCTTCGTTGACGGTGCGGAAGGTGATGCGCGAGATAAAGCCCAGCGTGCCTTCGGAGCCAATCATCAGGTGCGCCAGGATGTCGATCGGGTCCTCGTAATCGACCAGCGCATTCAGGCTGTAGCCGGTGGTGTTTTTGATTTTGTACTTGTGGCGAATGCGGGCGGCCAGTTTGTCGTCCGCGCGGGTTTCAGCACCGAGCCGCGCCAGTTCTTCGACCAGCGCAGCGTGGCTCTGGCGGAAGCTGGCCACGCTGTAGGCGTCTTCGGTGTCGAGCACCGTGCCGTCGCCCAGCACCACGCGCAGACCGGCCAGCGTGCGGTAGCTGTTTTGCGCCGTGCCGCAGCACATGCCGGAGGCGTTGTTGGCGGCAATGCCGCCGATCTTGCAGGCGTTGATGGAGGCCGGGTCCGGGCCAATCTTTTTGCCAAACGGAGCGAGCCGGTAATTGACCTCACCGCCGATGATGCCGGGGCCGACCCGCACCGTGGCGGCATCGGGGCTGATCTCGCAATTGGCAAACCCTTCGCCAATCAGCGCCAGAACACTGTCGGTCACGGCCTGGCCCGAGAGGCTGGTGCCCGCGGCGCGAAATGTGACCGGGCGGCCATGGGTGCGCGCGGCTTGCAACAGCGCCTGCACTTCCTCTTCGGATTCGACCACCGCAATCACCTCAGGCGTCAGCCGGTAGAAGCTGGCATCGGTGCCGTAGGCGAGGCGGCGCAAGCTGTCGGTAATGACCTGGCGCTCGGGCAGGATGCTTGAGAGGGCGTCGATGATGGGGCTCATTATTTTCTATCCTTCAGCAAATCGCGCAGGCGTTTGGGCGCGGGGATCAGCGGGGTACGGCTGCGCGTCCAGGCACCTTGTTCGGTCGGCGACAGGGCGCGGCCCCGGCTCATGAACCACGAGGTCAGCTTGTACAGACCGAGGCGGCTGTAGACCATGGACCAGCTGCTCCAGATGGCGCTGGCGAGTTTGGTGCGACCGGCACCGCTGCCGCGCAGGGTGGCTTCGTCGCTACCGGGGCGGGCTTGTGCCTCGTTGCGCAGGCGCACCAGAATGTCGGTGATTGGAATCTTGACCGGGCAGACTTCGACACAGGCGCCGCACAGGGTGGAGGCAAAGGCCAGCGGGTAGGTCGATTCCAGCCCCAGCATGTGCGGCGAGATGATGGCGCCGATAGGACCGGGGTAGGTGGTGCCGTAGGCGTGGCCGCCAATGCGCGCATACACCGGGCAGTGGTTCATGCAGGCGCCGCAGCGAATGCACTGCAGCGTGGCGCGCAGTTGTTCGTCGGCATAGGCTTGGGTGCGGCCGTTGTCGAGCAGGATCAGGTGGACTTCTTCCGGGCCGTCCTTCTCGCCCGGCTTGCGCGGGCTGCTGATCATGTTGACGTAGGTGGTGACCGACTGACCGGTGGCCGAGCGCGTCAGCAGGCTCAGCAGTGGCGGCAGGTGCTCCAGCTTTTCCACGATTTTTTCGATGCCGGTGATGGCAATGTGCACGCGCGGCACGGTGGTGCACATGCGGCCGTTGCCTTCGTTCTCGACCAGGCACAGCGTGCCGGTTTCGGCCACACAGAAGTTCACGCCGGACAGGCCAATGTCGGCGTCGGCAAACTTGCGGCGCAGTACTTGACGGCCGATGCGGATCAGCGCATCCACGTCTTCGGTGTAGGCCACGCCCGGGATTTCCTTGGCAAACAGGGCGGCAATTTCCTGCTTGGTTTTGTGGATGGCCGGCATGATGATGTGCGAAGGCGTCTCCCCCGCCAGCTGGACGATGTACTCGCCC
>CAJAFJ010000324.1 GCA_903938955.1 uncultured beta proteobacterium
ACGCTGGAACGCGCTTGCAGCAAGTGGCGATTGTGGACGGCGGGCTCTGATTTGCGAGCCTGGTTGTTCACCGTCATGCACAACCTGTTTGTCAACCAGATCCGCAGCGCCGTCCGTCAAATGCAGGGCAGCACATTGGACATTGACGATGTGATGCACGAACTGATCGCACCCGAGTCGGGCATGGGTCAGGCCCTTGATTTGCAGCGCTGTTTGCTGTGTTTACCTGCGGATCAACGGGAAGTATTGCTGCTGGTCAGTATCGAGGACATGAGCTATGCCGAGGTGGCAAAAATTACCGGTACGCCTATAGGCACGGTGATGTCGCGTCTGTCGCGGGCGCGCAGCCGACTGCAAACCCTGCTCGATGCCCCGGCCCGCAGCGCCGGGCAGAATCCGGTTTCAAGCTCCCCGATCAGCACTTTGCACCGCATCAAATGACCGACGGACACATCACCATGAACAGTACGCCTATGCAAGCACTGACGGAGGATCAGCTCCACGCCTATGTAGACGGCCAGCTGCCACCTGCCGAACACGCGGCCCTGCAAGCACGGCTGGCACATGAGCCCCTGGCGCAAGCCACGGTGTTGAAGTGGCAGCAGCAGCGCAGCGCCCTGCGTGGCCTGTATCAGGATGTTCTGATTGATCCGATTCCGGCCCCCCTGTTGGCGGCCACGCAACAAGGCACGGCCTCTCAACAGGACAGTAACCCATGGCGGCGCTGGGGCGGCATGGCGGCCGGGGTGATGATGGCTTTTAGCGTTGGTTGGCTCGCCAATTCAGCCTGGAACGGTCAATCGCCCTTGCAGCCATCCTCAGCCGTCGTTGCAAAAGCCCGGGCCGCGCAGGATTTTGTGCGCCAGGCCAGCTTCGCGCATGTGGTGTATTCCCCGGAGGTGCGCCACCCGGTCGAAGTCACGGCGGCAGAGCAGGAGCACCTCGTTCAGTGGTTGTCCAAGCGTGTCGGCAAGCCACTCAAAGTCCCCCATCTGGGCGCACAGGGGTATGAATTGGTCGGTGGCCGCCTGCTGCCAGGCGAAGCCGGGGCGCGGGCCCAGTTCATGTTTCAGAATGCGGCAGGCACCCGCATCACGCTATATCTTGGGGCGATGGACAAGGCTGGCGCTGGAGATGGCACGCTGGAGACTGGCTTCAATTTTTCGACAGTGGCAGCCATCCCCAGTTTTTACTGGATCGACCAGGGCTTTGGCTATGCCCTGTCTGGCCCGGTACCCCGCGCCGAACTCATGCAACTGGCCGAAGCGGTTTACCGCCAGCTTTAATTCAACAAGCGCAAGGGATGCGTTTGGGGGGTCCAGGGGCTGCTGAAAAACGGCGCCACCATCGCCGGTGTGACGTCTTCGATACGAGCTGGACTCCAGCACGGTGCCTGATCCTTGTCCACGACCAATGCGCGAATGCCTTCCACGGTTTCGCTTTGACTGGCGCTGCGCCCCAAGTGATCAGGATGCAAGCAGCGGTACACCATGTCGCGCTCCATACGCAAGTCTTCGGCTAACGTCAGTGTGCGCGCCCGGCGAACTTGCGCCAAGGCCACATGCAGCATGAGCGGCGACCGTTTGCGCAGCAGCGCCGCCGTGCTTTGCGCCCAGGCATCGGCGTCGGCTTCAAGGGCTTGCACGATGGCGGACACCGATGCCAAGGAAAAGTAAGGGTCAAGTTGGGCGGGACTGACCACGGCACGGGCATCTGAAGCGGTTGAATAAATAGCCGACCAAGCGGCAAGAGCCCTTGGTGATGCAAAGTCCAGCTGCGCCAACGCCGCCCACGCCTCGGGCAGTTGACTCGCATCGAATCGCACATCGGCCAAGCCACAGTCCAGCGCCTGGCTGGCATCCAGGGTCTCGCCGGTCAGCGCCAGCCATTCACCCATGCGCCCGGGGCAACGACTTAAAAAGTAGCCGCCGCCCACATCGGGAAACAGGCCAATCGCCGTTTCAGGCATGGCCATTTTGGTGCGCCCGGTGACAATGCGAAGCGTCGTGGTGTGACCTGAAGCATCGGTGCGGGTGCGTCCGTGCCCCGCCAGACCCATACCGCCGCCCATGACAATGCCATCCATGAACACGATGTACGGCTTGGGAAAGCGGTGAATCAGATGGTTAAGGGTGTATTCGTCAGTAAAAAAATCTTCCAGCTCGGGATCACCTGCGAGGGCCGCCTGATGAAAAAACCGAATGTCGCCACCGGCACAAAAGGCCCCAAACGCGCCCGTTTTAGACGTACCGCGGATAGCCACAGCATGGATGGCCGGGTCATCGCGCCAAGCCAACAAGCATTGCAACAAGGCGCGCACCATTTCAAGCGACAGGGCGTTGAGCGCTTTGGGTCGATTCAAGGTGATGAAACCTACCTGACCGCGAACCTCAACCAGTACGCTGGACGGGTCATGCCCGGTCCCGGAAATTTCAGTTGTCATCGTCTTCATCCGCGACTCCTCCAGCCAATCAACTCATTCACCACCAGTGCACCAATCACCACGGCACCGCCCGTCAGCACAGACGGTTGCGGGACTTCATTCGCTCCGACCCAGGCCAGCAGAATGCCAAAGATGACCTCAAGCAACTGCAACAGTGAAATTTCAGGCGCCTTGAGCACCCGCGCACAAATCACCGACAGCACGCAAGGAATCGCCAGTTGCCCCAAACCCAGCGTGGCCAGCAAGGCCAGATCGTGCCCTGTGGCCTGAAATGGAAAGGCCAACGGCAAGGTCAGGGCCGCCGAAATAATTGCACCCACGAGCACCGCGGGTACCAAATCCACATCGTGACCCTGCGCGTGCGAATGTTGCGTGACGGTCCAGTTCACCGCGCCAGCCACCGGCACCATCAAAGCGACCAGGCTGCCAACCCAGGCCGCGTCGGCCACCTGTGCGCCGTACATGTACACAATGCCACCGCCCGCCACCACAATGGCGATCCAGGTGCGCAGCGGGATACGGTGACCAATAAAGATCCGCGCCACCAGGGCGGTGAGCAAAGGCCCGATCGACATCGTGACCAGCACATTAGCCACACTGGTCAAGGTGAGCGCCACCATGAAGGCGGTAAACATCACGCTCCAGCAAACACCCGAAACCCAGAAAGAAACCGTGCCTTCGCGTATCTGGCGAAACACCTGTCGCCCCTGAAAATACGGCAAGATCACCAACAAGGACAGCGCGGTGAAGGTGCTGCGCCAAAACGTCACCTCAAAACTGCGCGCCGATTCCAGATGACGTGTGATGACCCCCGCGATTGACCACAGCAGGGTCACCAGCACCATCACCAGCACTGCTTGGTTATGACTCAGTTTCATGTTTTACTCAAAAAAAAGCGGGCTCTTGAAGCCCGCTTGGTGCCCCGGCAAATAACCGGGGTGTTCTACCTGTTCAACAGGGATTAGCGGCCAGCGCGCTTACGCTCGCTCTCAGTCAGGTAACGCTTGCGCAGACGAATCGACTTGGGCGTGATTTCGACCAACTCGTCGTCCTCGATGAACTCAACGCCGTATTCCAGCGTGCATTCGATCGGTGGCGTGATCTTGATCGCATCTTCCTTGCCCGAAACGCGGAAGTTGGTCAGCTGCTTGGTACGCGTGGCATTGACCACCAGATCGTTGTCACGGTTGTGGATACCAACGATCATGCCTTCATACACCGGGTCATTGGGCTTGACGAACATGCGACCGCGCTCGTCCAGTTTACCCAGGGCATAAGTGAAAATTTCACCGGCGTCCATGGAAATCAGCACGCCATTCTTGCGGCCACCGATGTCGCCTTTGTGCGGCTCGTAGCAGTCAAAAATGTTGGCGATCAGGCCAGAACCGCGTGTCAAATTCAGGAACTCATTGGTGAAACCAATCAGACCACGCGCTGGAATGCGGTACTCCAGGCGAACACGACCACGGCCGTCCGGCTCCATGTTGACCAGTTCACCCTTACGCTCGCCCAGAGCCTGCATCACGCCGCCCTGGTGTTGCTCTTCGATGTCAGCCGTGACCAACTCGATGGGCTCATGTTTCTCGCCGTTGATATCCTTGAACATCACGCGCGGCTTGGAGACAGCCATCTCGTAGCCTTCGCGGCGCATGTTTTCCAACAGGATGGTCAGGTGCAATTCACCACGGCCCATCACTTCGAAGATA
>CAJAFJ010000325.1 GCA_903938955.1 uncultured beta proteobacterium
AAATGATAAAAAACCGTTTGAGATCGCCCGGGAAACGCTAAAGCTGCTGACAAGCCGTAAGCTGGCTCCCACGCCAGCCAATTACCAGTCCATCTACAGCGAGGTCGCGGGCTTTGCCGCTGAGCAGCCTTTTCCGCAAGACAAGTTGCGTGACATTGCGCAGTCTTTGCCCGCTAAAACACCCGGTCAACAAAAGCAAAAAGGCTTGCTGGATTCCGCGATTGGTAATTTGAGCTGGGAAGGGGTTAAAAATGCGCTGATGGCGTATGGCGGCTTCAGCCCACCCGCCATGGCGCCGGTCTCCACTTCCGTGGCGGTTGACAACAGTGCGAACGCCAATGTGTCAGCCCCGGCGCTGACGGCTGATTTTTTTGAACAAATTGCACGTCTGCTTCATTACGCTGCACCGGCTTTGGGCACGGAAGATGTTCGTTTTACCGAGCAGACCCAAATATTGATCAAAGCCCTGCGTCAACCGGGCGCGGATGCGGTGGCGGTCAAGCTCATGCTCAGCAACTTTGGCAGCCGACTGTCGTTTGCGGCCGAAGACCAGGCGGAAATCAAACTTACCTTGCTCAAGCTGCTTCACTTGATCATTGAAAACATTGGCGAACTCAGTCTGGACGACCACTGGCTCAAGGGGCAGATTGATGCCTTGATGACGGCTTCAGCGCCCCCCCTGTCCTTGCGTCGGCTGGATGACGTGGAGCGCCGCCTGAAGGACGTGATCTTCAAGCAGACCGAGGCCAAGGGCCGGGCACTGGAAGCGCAGGAAGAAATGCGCCAGATGCTGGCCACCTTTATTGACCGCCTGTCCGCCATGACCGAATCCACCAGCAGTTTTCACGGCAAGATGGAAGAAAACGCGCGCCTGATCGAGCAAGCTAAAACGCTGGCCGACATTGCACCCGTGCTGAAAGAAGTGGTAGGTGCCACCCGCAGCATGGCGCACGACAGCCTGTCGGCCCGTGATGAATTGCGCGGTATGCGCGAAAAAGCGCTTGCCACTGAAGCGGAGCTGACCAAACTGCATGAAGAGCTGGACCGGGTTAGCGCCCAGGCGCGCCATGACCCGCTCACCGGTGCGCTGAACCGAAAAGGCCTGGATGAAGCACTGAATCGTGAAGTCTCCAACGTGCGCCGCAAGGAAACACCGCTGTGCATGGCCTTGCTCGACATTGATAATTTCAAGCTGCTGAATGACCAATTGGGTCACAGCACGGGTGACGTGGCGCTGGCGCACCTGGTCACCGTGGCGCGTGAGGCAATGCGCCCGCAAGACACCTTGGCGCGTTTTGGCGGTGAAGAGTTTGTCATTTTGCTGCCCGACACCCCGCTGGACAAAGGCATTGAAGCGATGACGCGCTTGCAGCGTGAGCTGACCAAACGATTCTTTTTGGCAGGCACTGAAAAAGTGATGATCACTTTCAGTGCCGGGGTGGCCCAGCTGGAGTCCGATGAAACGGGCCTGGATGCCATCAAACGGGCCGATCAGGCCATGTACCTGGCCAAGCGCTCGGGTAAAAACAGGGTATTGGGCGCATGAGCTATTTAATTTTAGGTTTGGTCATTTTTCTGGGTGTGCATTCAGTGCGCATCGTCGCCGATGACTGGCGCACCCACACCCGCCTGCGTCTGGGCGCCTTGCCCTGGAAGGCGTTGTACGCAGTGGCTTCCGTCTTGGGATTGGGCCTGATCGTCTGGGGGTTTGGCTTGGTACGCCAGCAACCGGTTCAGCTGTGGAGCCCACCTGCGGGCATGCGCCACCTGGCCTCGTTGTTGAACATGATTGCCTTTGTGCTGCTGGTAGCGGCTTATGTGCCGGGCAACCTCATCAAGTCACGCCTGCATCACCCGATGGTGCTGGCGGTGAAGGTGTGGGCACTGGCGCATTTGCTGGCCAATGGCAACCTCGGTCATGTGGTTTTGTTTGGCTCTTTTCTGCTGTGGGCGGTGTTTGACTTCAGGGCCGCGCGTCTGCGCGATCGTCTGGCGGGCACGGGTTACCCACGAGGCACCACCGGGGCCACGGGCATCACGGTCGCTATTGGTGTGGGCACCTGGATTGCCTTTGCTCTGTGGCTGCATGGCTTGCTGATGGGTGTGCGCCCACTGGGTTAGTGTTTACTTGATGCCCATCATCGACTGAAGTAGGTATTTGGCGACGAAACCTACCATGCCAAAGCCCAAGCCGAGAAAAATAATGAACGTGCCGAACTTGCCCGCTTTGGAAGCCCACGCCAGGTTGCCAATAATGAACAGCATGTAGAGCATGAAGCCCCCCACGCCAAAGGTCAGGCCAAAGGCGGCGATTTGTTCTTCTGAATAACCAAACATCAGTGCGACGCCCTTTCCGGCAAGTCTGAAACATCAACCAAATCCCGGTAAGCATGCCAACTGGCATGGCCCAACATGGGGATCACCGCGATCAGGCCCAGCAGGGCAGAAGCCAGACCCAACAGCGTAAAACCAAGAATCATGGACGCCCACAGGGCCATGGGCAGGGGGTTGACCAGCACCACTTTCCAGCTGGTCAGCACCGCTTGCCCAAGGGTGATCCGGCGGTCTAGCAACAAGGGAATGGTGACGGCACTGGAGGCAAAAATGGGAGCGGCCAATATGCCACCCAGCGCCAGCCAGAGTTCAAACAACAAACCGTTTTTCGCCAGCATCACATGTTGGACAAAGTCCAGCGGCGTGTTGATGGGCACTGGCGTCAGCAGGGTAATGAACGCGGCCGATGTCAGCACCCAGCCGGTGGCGGCCAGGGCCAGCAAGCTGCCAAACTGCACCAGGCACCAGTAATCGTTGCTGAATTTATTGAAACTGTTGTTTTGCCAGTTGAGCCAGGTTTTCAGGACCAGGTTGAGATCGGCTTTTTCACCGCGCTCCAGCGCCTGACTCAGGGCGTACAGGCTGGTAGCCAGCACCGGTGCGATCACCAAAAAACCAGAAAAAGCACCGGCCAGCAGCCAAAAACGGTCGCGGGCAATCAGCAAAATAAGCGCGCCCCCTAGCGTCATCGCCAGCCCGTGGGCAAAGCTGATCCAGCCACAGTGAGCCATATCGCGCCAGGCCAACAGCAGCCAGTGCAAGGGCTGCGTTAATTTGATGGTCCGAATAGTGGGCAAGTTGCGGCCAGGGACAGCGGCATGAACGGATGACGGAGGTGAGATCATGGGTGTTACAAGTTTAAAGCAGGCTACTGAATCAAAAAATTGACCCGGGTCAAAATCGCTCGTTCAGTATGGCATTGAAAGGGTTAAATCACGATCCGCATAATGCCAGTTTTATTGTTTCAGGATATTCACCATGCCCCGCCCCATTCTTGACGAGTCCAACATTCACCCGGCTATTCGCACGCAAGTTGCCACCCACGAACAAGCCATCGTGCAAGATGTGCAAGCGGCTTTGGTAAAAAATGCGGTGGTGGTGGTCGGAATGGGCATGAACCCCTTCCCGAAAAAGGCCTGCAAGGCACTGGACGCCGCCGGAGTGGCTTACCTGTACCTTGAGTATGGAAACTACTTCAATCAATGGCGCCAGCGTAATGCCCTGAAACTGTGGACCGGCTGGCCCACCCTGCCGCTCGTGTTTGTGAAAGGCATGTTGGTGGGCGGCGCCAGCGACTTGATCAAGCTGATCGACAGCGGCGAGCTGAAGAAAATGCTGGCTTAAACAATCCGCTTAGGGTTTGGCAGCGGCCGGGCCCTTGCCATCACGCATGCCTCCCATGCGGCGGCCGGTTTTTGATACACCCATTGCATTGGCGTCAAACACTTTTTGTTGTTCAGGCGTCAAAGTGGCGTAGAAAGCTTTGGTGGCCTCACCGTGCTTGTCCATCGCCGTGGTCATTTCACCCATGTGCTGAGCCCGCAGGGCCTTCATTTTGTCGATGCGTTCAGGCGTTGGCAGCTTGGCCAGTTCAGCATGCTCGGCTTGCCGGGCTGCCATGTCGGCCGGCGGTTTCATGGCGGCGGTGTAGGTCGCCCACGCACCTTCCTGGGCGGCGGTGAGCTTGAGTTGCGCTTTCAAAGCGGCGTTGCGCTTGTCCATCATGGCCTGCATCCGGGTCGGGTCCATTTTGCCCATGCGGTCATGGCGCATGCCGCCATACATCGGGCCACCGGCACCCATCATGGCGCAATCGCCACCGCCCATGCCCATGGGTGATTGGGAGTAAGCCGTCAAGCCAACCGTGGCGAGCAGGCCGGCGATCAAGAGGGGTTTGAAAACAGATTTCATATGCACATCCTTCTGGTAGGTCTGACGCTCAGAACTTGGCATCAGGTTGAAATGAAGTTTGCGCCGCGCATGTATCTGTTGCCATGACGCGTGACAAAGTCTTTGTAAAGTTGCGTGAAAAAATTAGCGCGGATTTGATGGGATGATTGGCCTCGTTAAATTGATTAATCCATCGACTAAAGGCAGCAAGTGTTCAAGAACGTGATCATGTATCGAATCGGGGCCGACTGGTCGGCGACCGTGGCGGAAATCGAAGCCAGCCTGGACGGCGCCCGCTTTGTGGAGTGTGGTGCTTCGCAAGAAAAATCCATCGGCTGGACCGAACCCCGGGGCGAGGCGCATGGCCCGCTGGTGGAATCCATCGCCGGGCAGTTGATTTTGAAGCTCAAAATTGAAACTCGTGCCCTGCCAGGTTCGGTCATCACCAAAAAAGCCAATGAGCGGGTGGCCCAGATTGAAGCCACCACCGGACGCAAACCCGGCAAAAAGGAAACCCGCGAGATCAAGGACGACATCAAGCTGGAGCTGATGCCGCTGGCGTTCTCCAAAGAATCCGCCGTCTGGGTCTGGATCGACCCCGATGCCATGCTGCTGGTGATTGACGCGGGCAGCCAGGGCCGCGCCGACGAAGTGGTGACGATGCTGGTGAAGTGCCTCAGCGGCTTGGCCGTGAAACTGATCGACACCAAAGTGTCGCCCACCACCGCCATGTCCGAGTGGTTGATCAGCCAGGAGCCGCCCGCTGGTTTTACCGTGGACCGCGAATGCGAACTCAAAGCCGCCGATGAATCCAAAGCCGTGGTGCGTTACACCCGCCATCCGCTGGACAACGACGAGGTGCGCGGCTATGTGGAAAGCGGCAAGCTGCCTACCCGCCTGGCCATGACCTGGGACAGCCGCGTGTCGTTCATGCTGACCGAAGGTTTTCAGGTCAAGAAACTGACGTTTCTGGATGTGGTGTTTGAAGGCACCGCCACCGGCAAGGCCGACAGTTTTGACGCTGACGTGGCGATTGCCACCGGCGAATTGCGCAAATTACTGCCGGACTTGCTGGCGACACTCGGCGGGGAAGTCGTCGTCGCGTAGGCGCTGTCTTACTGAAACTTGCGTATCGTCATGGCACCGCGAATCTGGCTGAGCGAGTAACCCACGGCCTTGTCGTCGGGGTACAGCGTGTGCAATTTGTGGCTGACTTCAGGCGACAGTTCGTCGGCTTTGCCATGGCAGGCCAGGCAAAGTTGCTGCACCGGCAGTGCCTTCATGTAACGGTACTCGGTACGGCCGGTGTCGGTCGTCACAGCAGCTGATTTTTCAAGCGTGGCGGGGCTTTCACCTGCTGCGGCACGGCGGTCAAACTCTTCCAGCGCGGCGCGCTCCCAGGCATCCGGCACGGCCTTGGGGTTGCGGTTTTGCAAGCTCACGCGCTTGATGGTCCAGCCCGTTTGCTCGGAGGCGGCTTTGGCCATGAGCGGTGCTTTCTCGCGGCAAACCGCCATGGCGGCGGCCGGGCCGTCCTTGGCAATCTCTTCGGAGAGAACCTGCAGCAATTTGGGCGGCACCTGGCTGGCAACCTTGCGCGCCTCAAGCAGCCAGGGCGCATCCTGCGCCACCGCGTTCAGGCTGGCGAGCAAGGCCATGGACAACAGAACTTTGCGCATGGCTTATTGCTTCATCGGGCAGGTGTTGAAACCCAGCAAGGTGTAAGCCGGGCACCAGCCAATCAGGCCGGTGGCCAAGGGCACAACACCGATCCACCCCCACACGCCAATGTTGCCGGTGAGGGTCAGGCCCAACAGCAGCAAGCCCGCGACGATGCGCAAAATACGGTCAATTCCGCCTGCATTTGATTTCATGAAAACTCCTGATGAATGGTTGATGGCTGGATTAAGCCCGGTGTTGGCGCGCCAGTCTGTGATCAAAGTCACGCAGTGACTTCTGTGCTTTAACGAAACGCTTTGGCCCCAGGGCTACGCTGGCGCCGGGGTTTGCCCGCTTGGGCATAGGCCTCGGCGCTGAACGACTGGCGCTGCGCCAGCAAATCAGGCGCATCCACCAGGGCGGCAATTTCGGTAATGTCCGCCTGCGTCACGCCCACTGATCGAAAGTGGCTCTGCCACTCGTTGACGACGGCAATGATCTTGAGGACGGCGTTGGCAGCCTCCAGGGGCGACAAGTCAAAGTCATCCACCACCGTCATGGCTGCAGACAGGCTGGGCTCGCGGCTGGTGTCGGAGATCATGAACTGGTGTTCCAGCGCCCCGGAACCGGTCGGCACGATGTCATAGCCCGGGCTGAGTTCGAGCTTCATGGTGCGGCTGCTGATGTGGCACAGCAAGGCATGGTTTTTTTCGTGATCGTCGGTGTTGGCGACCAGAATATTGAAAATCATGCGCCGGAACAGTTCATGCAACTGGGCATCCAGCGTGCGCGGATCGGCCGAACGCCGCAGGGCACGCGCCAGTTGCGGGTAACCAAACTCGGGCTCCATGCCTTCGGGCAACTCTGAACGCAACAGTGTGCAGGCCGAGAGGCAATGCACGCGCGCACCGTGCTGGCGATCAAAGCGCCTGACGGCAACCGCGTGTTCGCCCTGCAGCCGCACAGGCAGCGTTGGCGCGACCTGAAGGCCCGCCTTGTGCGCCAGTGTCATGGTGGCGTGCTCCACCAGAGGCTGATCGAAAGGCTCGCCGTTGTAAAACTTGAGCACCCATTCTTCGCCGTCAATAGCAATCGCCGCTTTTGGTTTGGCGCCACCCAGACTGCCGCTGGTCGCCAGCAACGCCCGCTGCTGCGCCTGCAACTCGCCCACGCCCGACTCGATGATCTGGATCGCCTCATTCAGGTCGCTGGCATCCTCAAGTCGTGGCAGCGACCGCGCCATGAAGGGGATGTAGGCACGGCTGGAGGTGGACACGCCCATCGCGCCAAAGCGCTCGTCACCCGCAAAGTAGAGGTTGTCAAACACCGACGCACCCGGCTTGTACAAGTAGCGGATCACCTTTTCGCCCCAGCGGTCAGGGCGCGCATCATCCAGTGCACCGGGCGCACCGGGTAGCCGGGCGGTGTGATGCACGGGCGTCCACGTTTGCGCCACGAGCGGCATGTCGTCGCTCAAGGCAAACCCGGCTTCAAGCCATGTCGGGTCGTACGTCAGGCCAACATCGCCATTGTTTTGACGCGTGATCTCGCCCACCAGACGGGGGTTTTGGGGGTCACTCAGCATCCAGGCATAAAGCCGGTCTGGCGATGTTTGATGGGCAATTTTGGTGGCCATGGTGTGCGCTACAACTCGACCGGCGGCGGCTTGACCGAGGCCCGGTTTTTGCGGGCCACCTTGGCACGGGCTTTGCCGAGGTCGATGGCTTCTTGAATGTTCATCTCCAGCGCGCCCTTGTCATGCTCCGGCGACGCGATGCGCGCCAGCTCACCATCGCGACCAATGAGCCACAAGGCGGTGGCGTAAATGCCCATGGACACCGACGGATCGCCGGATTCAAGCCGCATCAGCGTCGGAATCGACACCCCGATGCGCTTGGCGCGCGTGGCCAGCGACTCCTTGCGCCGCACCCGCGCCACCGCCAGATGCGAGCCCAAAGTCTCAAGGGCGCGCATCGTTTGGGGTGGAATTTTGGAAAGGGCGACGGCTTGTTTTGGCATGGTTTATGAAAATAGAGTTTATCTTTTTATGCTATTTTGTCAATATCTATGTTCATGAATGGCAGCTTTAAGGCGACTGAAACTGCGCAGGTGCAGCGCGGCCGTTATCACCATTTGCTTCACTTTTGATAGCTACTCACGCAATGAATACGCGGATTGAAACATCTTTGAAATATGATTCAAGGGCAGCGCCATGGCGCGTTGGGACAGCGAAAACGGCTCGGACTGATGACACTTACTTTTGTCCGAGTCAAGAGAACCTAAAACCGTTGCGTAGTCCTGAACACCGTAGAACAACCCAATGATGGAACCCAACTCAGCTCACGTCAAAAGAGACGACTGCACGCCCTTTGTCTTTGTAGTTGATAACGCGCAGACCAAGGAAAATCTCGCACGGTAGGTTCCCCGCAACGGAAAAGTCTGCAAGCCCTCGCAATACGTGACTGATGACCTATCAGTATCCCGCAGCTATCGACATTGGGCTACCTAAAATGATTGGTCTAATAGGTCTATAGGGGGTAGTGATGAGTAAGAAACTGGAAGAATTGACCTCAAGTCCTGAGGAAGTACGGCTGCAATGTGGAATCGTGATGCCAATATCAGCTATTGATGGATGCCCTGCTGATCATTGGTTGGAAATAAAATCCATCATCACGGACGCAGTGGATGGCATCCAAGCCCCACGGTTCACGGCTAAGTTGGTGAGCGATGCGGACGACGTTGGAGTAATCCAGAAGCGAATTATCCAAGGGATATATGGCGCGGACGTGATCGTTTGCGATGTCAGTGGGAAAAACCCGAATGTCATGTTTGAATTGGGTATGCGGCTTGCATTCGACAAACCGACTGTGATCATCAAAGATGATAAAACCGATTACTCATTCGATACAGGCGTGATTGAACACATCACGTATCCACGAGACCTTCGCTTTCAGCGGATTGTGGAATTCAAACAGCTCTTGGCTCAGAAGGTGCATGCGACCTATAACGCGTCACTACGCGACCCGGATCATTCGACGTTCCTGAAGAATTTTGGGACGTTTAAAGTCGCGCAACTTACTGAGAAGGAAGCTTCTGCCGAACAAGTCATCCTTGATGCTATTGGTGAACTCCAACGGGATGTTGGAGCCTTGCGTAGAAACATCAACGCTAGCCCAACGTCCAGCAATTGGCAGAACTTAATAGAGCGAGGCCTCTTTAGCATTGAAGAAATCGAAAACATTGTTGCGCAAGCAGAATCCCTCCTGGCCTTCGAATCAGCGGAAAGTGCGAAAGAGCTTTCTGCGATGAGGGGTACTTTAAAGATCCTTCGGGATTTTCCTAAACTGCCCGAAAGGCTTTCCTCGAGATTGGACGTGATCCTTTCATGCATTCCACCGCAATATCCACAAGCCAGCCGCCGCGGGTTGAGACCCCCCCCACCTAGGCAAAACTAACGTCCTGTATGTGGCGAGCAGTTCTAAATAGCGGAATCCGCTTCAGCCTTCTGGAATCATTCGAGGCCAAAAAACCAATGATTTCAGACGCTGCTTACCGGCTTTCTTCTGAATTAGGACTTCCAAGTTCGCGTTCAAACAAAGCTGGATCGGGGCTTGCCCGAGCGCCTGGAAGTTAACCCGGCGCCACCCGCATCGGGATGGTGACCGGTCCGTCGTTGACCAGCTCCACCTGCATGTCGGCCGCAAATATGCCGGTCGCCACCGTGGGGTGAAGCAAACGGGCCTGCGTCACAAAATGCTCGTACAAGCGGCGCCCTTCATCCGGTGCGGCGGCGGTCTTGAAGCTGGGCCGGTTGCCGCCCGAGGTATCGGCCGCCAGGGTGAACTGACTCACAATCAACAGGCCGCCTGAACTGCCTTGCCCGTCCATATCCTGGACACTGTTGTTCATCTTGCCCTGGGCGTCACTGAAGATGCGCAGCTTGAGAATTTTCGCCAGCAGCTTGTCGCCGTGGCTGACCGAATCACCTTGCTCCGCGCACAGCAGTACCAGCAAGCCCGCGCCAATGGCGCCAACCTCCTGCGCCTCCACCACCACCCGTGCGCGTCGCACGCGCTGAATTACCGCCAACATAACTTCTCCAAATCCAGGGTTCTGCCGCTATGGTACCCAGCGCGCCTCAGCCCCCCTACGTCGAAGCCAGCTCCCGCAGCGCCGCGCCGTTGAGCACCTGAATCTGCTCGCGCCCCAGCGCGACCCAGCCTTCGCGCTCGAAGCGGCGCAGCAGCCGGGTCACGATCTCGCGCACGGTGCCGAGTTCATCGGCCAGCGCCTGGTGCGTCAGGCTCAGGTGTGAGCCGCGCCCGAGCAGCGCGGCGGCCAGACGGCGGTCGAGTTTGTGGAACGCCACCGCATCCACCAGACAGGTCAGGTCGGCCATGCGCGCGGCAAACAGGCCCAGCACCTCGTTGCGAAAGGCGGGGGTTTCGAGCCAGCGCTGGAAGATGTCGGGCGGAATCAGCAGCAGCGTGCTGGCCTTGGTGGTGCTGCCCTGCGCCGACAGCGGCTGCGTGCGAAACAGGCAGCTTGAGGACACCAGACACAGCTCGCCCGGCACCACCCGGTACAGCTCCAGCGTGCGGCCATCGCCCGAACTGCGCGACACCTTGATCTCGCCCTCCAACACCAGCGGAAAACCCCGGCACGGCGCATTTTCATCAAACAGCATCGTGCCTGCAGGCACCTGCATCGGCGCCACAGTCGGGCCCAAAGAAGCCAGCGACGGCTGCACCAGCGCCAGGGCGGGGTAAAGCTCAACGGGCAGCACGGGGGAAGGGGTCATGGGGTTCCTTGGCAATTGCTATCGCAATCTGGATGAGGCAACAACCCGCCTTGGCGAGCTGGAATGGGCAGGGATTCGACTTGCAGCCCGGCAAACTTCCGGTTCACACGCCCGGCCAGATCGTCCAGGATCGGGCAGTCGGGGCGTTCGTCGCCCTGGCAATGCGTGAGCAGGGAGGCCAGGGTGCGCTGCATGGCTTGCATGGCTTCAATGCGTTGCGCCAGGTTATCCACATGCTGCTGGGCAATGCGTTTAACGCTGGCACTGGCGCGCTGGCGGTTGTGCCACAGGCCGACCAGCTCGGCAATTTCCGTGATCGAAAAGCCCAGCTCGCGCCCGCGTTTGATGAACTGCAGGCTGCGCACATCGGCCTCGCTGTACTGGCGGTAGCCGCTGTCGGTGCGCGCCACCGGCGCCAGCAGGCCGAGCGACTCGTAGTGCCGCACCATCTTGGCCGACACCTTGGAGAGGCGCGCCGCCACGCCAATCGCCACCGGCCAGCGCATGTCCGCCAGCAGCGGTTCTGGTGCCGGGGCGCGGCTCATGGCGCGACGGCGTAGCCTTCTTCGGCAATGGCCTGCGCCAGCGCCTCACGCGGCTGCGCCGACTGCACGCTCACCTGGTTGGCGGCGCGGTCAATCACGACCTCGGCCTGCGGGTCGAGCTGCTTGACGGCACGGGTCACGGCTTTTTCGCAATGGCCGCAGGTCATGCCGGTGACGGTAAAGGTGTGGTTCATACAAACTCCATAAAGGGATAACAAACAGGATGCCGCGTATTTTGAACCCTGCCACGATGGAAAGGATTAGGCTACGCCCCATGACTACCGATTCCACCCCTTTGCCCTCCCACACTACCCTCGACATCGGCGTGGGCGGCATGACCTGCGCCTCGTGCGTAAGCCGCGTCGAACGCGCCCTGAAAAAAGTGCCCGGCGTCGAGAGCGTGGCCGTCAATCTGGCGACCGAGTCGGCGCGCATTGTGGTGGCGCCCGGCGAGCAGATCGACGCCCGCCTGCGCCGCGCCGTGCGTGATGCCGGGTACGAACCCCGCGCCGCCGATGCCGCCATCGACGCCGCCGAGCCTTCGCCCTGGGCCGGGTTTGCGCCGGTGGCGACCGGGCTGGCCTTGTCCGTGCCGCTGCTGATTCCCATGCTGGCCGACCTGTTTGGGCGGCACTGGATGCTGCCCGCGTTCTGGCAGTTTGTGCTGGCCACGCCGGTGCAGTTCATCCTCGGCGCGCACTTTTACAAGGCGGGCTGGGGCGCCCTCAAGGCGCGCAGCGGCAACATGGATTTGCTGGTCGCCATCGGCACCACGGCCGGCTGGGCGCTGTCGATGTGGCTCTGGCTCACCGCCGAGCCGGGCAGCATGCCGCACCTGTACTTTGAAGGCTCGGCGCTGGTCATCACGCTGGTGCTGCTGGGCAAATGGCTGGAAGCGCGCGCCAAGCGCCAGACCACCGCCGCCATCCGCGCCCTGCACGCGCTGCGCCCCGACACCGCGCACCTGATCGGTCTCGACGGCGAAGTCGATGTGCCGGTGGCCGAGGTGCTGCCGGGCGACAAGTTGGTGGTCAAACCCGGTGAGCGCTTTCCGGTGGACGGCGTGCTGCTCGAAGGCCACACCCAGGTCGATGAATCCATGCTCACCGGTGAGCCGCTGCCGGTCGAAAAACACGCGGGCGCCGACCCCGTGCCCACGCTCACCGGCGGCTCCATCAACGGCGACGGCCGCGTGGTGATGCTGGTGCGCGCCGTGGGCGTTGATACCGTGCTCTCCAGCATCATCCGGCTGGTGGAAGACGCGCAGGCCGCCAAAGCGCCGATCCAGCGCCTGGTCGACCAGGTCAGCGCCGTGTTTGTGCCGGTGGTGCTGCTGATTGCGCTCGCCACCCTGCTCGGCTGGTGGCTCACCGGCCATCCGTTCGAGCTGGCCGTGATCAACGCCGTGGCGGTGCTGGTGATCGCCTGCCCCTGCGCCCTCGGACTGGCCACGCCCGCCGCCATCATGACCGGCACCGGCGTCGCCGCCCAGCACGGCATCCTGATCAAAGACGCGCAGGCGCTGGAACTGGCGCACAAGGTGAACGTGGTGGCGTTTGACAAAACCGGCACCCTCACCGTGGGGCGGCCCCGGTTGACAGACTTCTGGCTGCCCGCCAGCCTTGAGTCGTCAGAGCAATTCGTCAGTTCCGGCGCAGAGCCGCACACCAACCATGAAGCGGCAGCGCGAGCGCAGCGCGGCGATCCAGGGGCACCAGCGCAGCTAAGTTTGCTGGCACTGGCCGCCAGCCTGCAAAGCGGCAGCGAACACCCGCTGGCCCGCGCGGTCGTAACGGCCGCACGCGAGCAGGGTGTGGTGGTGTCAGCGCCCGACAATGTGCGCGCCGTGCCCGGTCGCGGCACCGAGGGCGAGGTCGGCAGCGGGCCGGATCAAAAAACCTGCCTCATCGGCAGCCTGCGCTGGATGGAAGAACTCGGCGCTGATTGGGGGGCTGACAAGGCCGCCACCCGCGCCGCCGCGCTGCAAACCAGCGGCGCCACCGTCTCCGTCATGGCGCAACGCCTGCCCGCCAACGGTCAGCAACCCGGGCGCGTACAGGTGCTGGCGCTGCTGGCCTTTGGCGACGAACCCAAACCCGGCGCCAAAGCAGCGCTGGCCGCGCTGCGCGCACGCGGCATCAAAACCGTGATGATCTCCGGCGACAACCGCGGTGCCGCCGAAGCCATGGCGCGCCGCCTGGGCCTGCGCCCCGAAGAAGGTGAAGTGATGGCCGAAGTACTGCCCGGCGACAAAGCCGCCCGCGTGATGGCGCTCAAACAAGGCGGCCAGATCGTAGCCATGGTCGGCGACGGCGTCAACGACGCCCCCGCGCTGGCCGCCGCCGAAGTCGGCATGGCCATGGGCAACGGCACCGACGTCGCCATGCACGCCGCCGGCATCACCCTGATGCGCGGCGACCCGCTGCTGGTGGCGGCGGCGCTCGACATTTCCGACCGCACGGTGGCCAAAATCCGGCAAAACCTGTTCTGGGCTTTTGCCTACAACGTGGCGGGCATTCCGCTGGCCGCGCTGGGCTTTTTGAACCCGGTGGTGGCCGGGGCCGCCATGGCGATGAGTTCGGTCAGCGTGATGAGCAATGCGCTGTTGCTGAAACGGTGGAGGCCGGGGAAGTCATAAGCTAAATCTGGCTCTGGCCTTCGTTCCATATACATAAATAGCTATTAAATTAGTAGCGAATGTCGGAGAGATGATCAAACAGGGCGGGACAATTAGTGTACTCCTACGCTGACACGGTGTCGCTTCCAAAAACTACAGATGTAAAAAACCAACGCAAAACGGGCTGACATTACTGCATGGTCAAACTCATACCTGCATGTTGTTGAAGCACTGTCATGTCCATCACTGGGCTGGCACCGTTGAGCACCATGCTTTCGCGCTTGGCGGCCTGTTCATCTTGACGGTTGTCCAGCAACGCCTTCACATCATGGGGCATGAGTTCCCATATCAATGCAAGGCCGCCAATGCTGCCTCGGGTGCCCGATCCAGCACTTTGAGCAGCGCCTTGGCGGCTCCGGTCGGGCAGCGTTTGCCTTGTTCCCAGTTGCGGATGGTCTCCAGAGAAACCTCGATGCGCTGTGAAAACTCGGCCTGACTCAGGCCCAGGCGTTTTCGGACCCGGCGAGTGAACTTGGCAGCGTCTTGCAGGGCCTCCACTTCGTCAGCGGCTTGCTGCACGGCGATGACCGCCTCGGTCGTCGCATCCACCCGCGCCAAGTCGATATGGCCCCCGGCCAGCGAGGCCGGGTTGGCGGGATTAATTGTCATGCGTACTGTTTTCATAGTGTTTAACCTCTCGTTGGTTGGCTTTGCGGGCCGAAATGATGCGTACGGCGTCATGACGCGGGGTGTAAACCAGCACAAACAAGCGCTGCTCAATCATGCCCATCAGTTGGTAACGTTCCTCGCCATAGCTGTGTCGGGTGTCGGCGCTCACAATCCGGCTGGAGTCAAAAAACGCCCGCGCGGCATAAGCGAAATCAAAACCGCGCTGTGTGAAACAACGTTCACTTTTGTCTTCATCTTATTCAAAATTCATCGAAAAATTGTAGGCCAATGGCCTACAAATATCAAGCGGGTTGCATGCCATCAAACTGTGCATTCACGCACCATGAGGAGCAGGGCGTGGAAACCAGAATGAATCCCCCCACCAGGCTGAAGCCTGCATTGAACGGGGCGCGCCAAGCCAATCTGCAGTGCGATACTTGGCCTGATGCAGATAAATAGCGTCTGGTGAATGTGTGTTTTTGAACTGTTAAGGGTCGCTTGATTTTGAAGAAATCGTTGGTTTTTCAACCCGTCGCTTGGGGGCTGGGCTTGAGCGTGCTGGGCATGTTGTCGGCTTGCGCGGTGCCGACCAAAAACTTGCCGCCGCAAGAGGCTTTCAGTTCGACGTCCACCTATTCCCGCCTGTTCGATGCGTCACCGGCCAAGACCTGCGAAGCGGCGCGGCGCGCCTTGCTGAGCCAGGGCTATGTCATCAAGACGGCCAAAGATGATTTGGTGCTGGGCCAGAAAAGCTTTCAGCCTGAAGCCGAGTCCCACCTGCAGATGGAAATCAGGGTGGTTTGTGCGTCTGAGAGCAAGAACGGCGACATTACCCTCGGATTTGTCTCCGCGTTGCAGGACCGTTACGCCTTGAAGAAAACCAGTAACTCGGCCAGCCTGGGGGTGGGCGTGCTGGGGTCGGTCTCGCTGCCGTTCAGTTCCGGCGACGATTCGCTGGTCAAGGTAGCCAGCGAAACCATCAGTTCCGAGCTTTTTTACGACCGCTTTTTTGATCTGGTGCGCCGCTATCTGGAGGTGGATGAATCCATCGACCCAACGCCACCTTCAACGGAAACCCACCATGATCCTTCCCCCTCAAGTTGACAGTCTGGACTCACTGCTTCCCTCTGAACCCCTGCTGATGATGGGGGCGGGGCCGGTGCCGATTCCGTACCGCGTGGCCCAGGCCAATTCAATCGTCATCAACCACCTGGGCGAAACCATGGCGCGGGTGATTGACCAGCTCAAGGCCATGGCGCGCTACGTGTTCCAGACCGAGTCACCCTGGATTTTGGGCGTGGCCGGGCCGGGTTCGGCGGCGATGGAGATGAGCGTGTGCAACCTGGTGCGCCCGGGCACGCGCGTGCTGTGCGTGTGCAACGGCTATTTCGGCCGCCGCTTTGTCGACATGGCGCAACGCGTCGGCGGCGCGGTCGAAGTACTGACCATTGCCGACGGCGAAGCCGCCACGCTGGAAGAAGTGCGCGTGCAACTGGAGCGCTTTCGCCCTGAGGTGCTGACGATTGCGCAGGGCGAAACCTCGTCCACCGTGTTCAACCGTTTCCTGCCCGAGATTGCACAACTGGCGCGCAGCCATGGTTGCTACGTCATCGTGGACGCAGTTTGCACGCTGAGCACCATGCCTTTGAAGATGGACGAGTGGCAGATTGACGCGGTGATCACCGGCGGCCAGAAAGGGCTGTCGTCGATTCCCGGGGTGTCGCTGATTGCTTTTTCCGAACGCGCCTGGGAGCGTATTGCCACCCGCACGCAGGCCCCGCCGCAGTGGTGCCTGGATGCCCGGCTGGCCGAGCAGTTTTGGCACAACGCGTCTTACCACTACACGGCCCCGGTGTCGGGCATTCTGGCGCTGCACGAGGCCCTGCACCTGGTCTGCACCGAGACCCTACCCGAGCGCTTTGCGCGCCACCTGCGCTGCTCGCTCGGCCTGCAGCGCGGCATTGAGGCAATGGGCTTAAGCTTGTACGGCACGCAGGCGTCACGCCTGAATTCGGTGGTGGGCATTGAGGTGCCGGACGGGATTGACCGGGCCGAGGTGTGCAAGCGAATTTCAGACCGCTACCGAGTCGAGATTTCGGGCTCATTCGGGCTCAACATTGTGCGCATCGGGCAAATGGGCGAGCAGTGCCGTGCCCACAATCTGTTTCGCACACTGCACGCGTTTGGCTCGACCATGAAGGAGCTGGGCGCCCCGGTTGATGTGGCGGCGGGCGTGGCGGAGCTGGAGCGCCAGTTGCAGGGCGCGCTGTAAACCAGGTTTCCTTGGTAGACTTCGCGCCTTCCTTTTTACGAGTGCAGCGCATGTCTACTTTCGACCAGGCGCTGTGCGCCGCCCTTGTCCATCGCCAAACCTTGCTGGCCGAGCTGCACCAGCAGGGCACCGATTGCTACCGCCTGTTCCACGGCAGCCAGGAAGGGGTCGGCGGCCTGACCATTGACCGCTATGGCCCGCAACTGCTGGTGCAAAGTTTCCATCAAAGCCTGGATCGCAACCAGTTGCTGCAACTGGCCGGGCTGTGCAACAGCCACCTCGGTGAACCGCTGCTGCTGGTGTACAACGATCGCTCCCAAGGCAACTCGCGCATCGACCGCAGCGACCCGGTTTACCAAGCTGAACCCGAAGCACTGGCTGATTTGATCGGCCATGAAGGCGGGCTCAACTACCGCGTGCGTGCCCGCCATGCGGGGCAAGACCCGCTGCTCTTTCTCGATTTACGCAACGCCCGAAGCTGGGTCCGGCAGCACAGTGCAGGCAAGTCGGTGCTCAACTTGTTTGCCTACACCTGCGGCGTGGGTTTGAGTGCGGCGGCAGGCGGTGCCCGCGAAGTCATTAATTTGGATTTTGCCGAAGGCAATCTGGCGGTAGGCCGCGAAAACGGAGCGCTGAACCCGGCCTTGCCGCCCATGCAATTCATTCAGTCCGATTATTTTCCGGCGATTCGCCAATGGGCCGGTTTGCCGGTCAGCACCCGGCACGGCAACCAGCTACCCCGTTACCTGCGCATGCAACCCCGCCAGTTCGACCTGGTCTTGCTGGACCCGCCAGCCTGGGCCAAAAGCGCCTTCGGCACGGTCGATCTGTTGCGGGACTACCAGAGCTTGCTCAAACCGGCGATTCTGGCCACGGTCAGCGATGGCGTGCTGATTTGCTGCAATAACCTGGCCAAGGTCGCTTTGACCGATTGGCGCGAACAAGTGCTGCGCTGCGCCGACAAGCTGGGGCGACCGGTGCGCGACTGCCAGACGCTGGCGCCCGCCAGCGACTTCCCCTCCGCCGACGGACAACCGCCGCTGAAAACCCTGATCCTGCAGTTCTGATTGACCCAAGCGCAGGTCAATGCATGAAAGGGTCGCTGCTACTGTGTCAGTAGCGACCCATCCTCAATTTACTTGGCAGCGTTGTCCAGCGCCGCCAGCTTGGGTTTGTAGGTCGCGCTTTGAACCACCATGTAGGTCACGGCATTGCGCATATCGGTATCACTCAAACCGGCTTTACCCGAGCGTGCGGGCATGGCATTGTGGCCATTGATGGACGATTGCACCAAACCATCAATGCCTTTTTGCAGACGAGGCTTCCAGGCGGCGAAATCATCAATGCGTGGGGCGCTATTTTTACCAGTGCCATGGCAGGTAATGCAATGGGTTTCAACCAATTGCTCTGCACTGACTGTTTTGGGGGAGGCATAAGGTTTGGTCGGGTCAACCGCGTGACCGAAACTCACCATGAAGGCGATGGCACGGCTGATTTCGAGGTCGCTCAGGTTGGGTTGGCCGCCATGCGCCGGCATTTTTCCAATGCCACCGATGGCGCTTTCGGCCAATTTAGCCAAACCATTTTTGGAACGCTGGGTCCAGGCTGGCACGTCGCCGATTTTGGGAGCACCGTCCTGGCCCGTGGTGTGGCAGCCAGCGCAAACTTGTTCCACCACTTGGCGACCGGTTTTTTCAGCCGCTGAAACAGGGGAGGCGCCAAGTGCCAGGAGCAGCAGGGAAACGCCAGAAAAAACAGTGCTTAAACGCGGAAATGATTGCATATTGTCTCCAGATAAAACAGCTTTATCGCCATTTTTTACAGAGACAAATTTTAAAACATTGAGGTAACCAAATGTACCTAATTGACGTGAGTCACAAAATTGATGCGCCGTTATGACCCACTGGCGCAGTTTGGTTTTTATCGCTTGTCAGGCAATTCGATCTTGACTTCCAGCACTTCCAGGTTGTCCTGGCGCTCCAAGTTGACCTTGATGTCATTGAGATTGATCTTGACGTACTTGCTGATCACCGCCATCAACTCGCGCTGCAACGCTGGCAGGTAGTCGGGCTCGGCGGCATTGCGGCCACTGCGCTCGTGCGCCAGAATGATTTGCAAACGTTCCTTGGCAACGTTGGCGGTTTTCTTTTTCTCGCCAATGAAAAAAGTGAGAAATGACATGGTTTTATTTCCCCCCGAACAGACGCTTCAACAAGCCTTGCTTGGGCGCTTCGGTGAAGCGCATCGGCTTTTCTGTGCCTAAAAAGCGCTCAATCACGTCTTTGTAGGCTTCGGACACGTCGCTGCCCTGCATGTGCACCGCTGGCACGCCCTGGTTGGACGCCTGAAGCCCGGATTCACTCTCGGGAATCA
>CAJAFJ010000326.1 GCA_903938955.1 uncultured beta proteobacterium
CCCAAACCTAAAAGGATTCCCAAAGCAAGCCCTGATGCAAGTACGGTAAAGGAGCCAACATGAGTCAGTTATTGACAAGTCCAAGCCTTGCCAGCGATGCAGTTCTGTCAAAGGATGAGGCGCATGAGGTCAACACCGACACCCGCCGCCATGCCACGCTGGGCTGGGGTGTGATTGTGTTGGGCGTGGTCGGTTTTTTGGGCTGGGCCTCGTTTGCGCCGCTGGACAAAGGGGTTCCCATGCCTGGCAACGTGGCGGTGGCATCCAACCGCAAGGCGGTCCAGCACCAGACCGGCGGGACAGTGGATGAGATCCTGGTTCAGGATGGCGACAGCGTCAAGGCCGGGCAGGTGTTGATCCGGATGAACAGCATGGCGGCCCGGTCGTCAGCAGAAATTGCCCGTGTGCAGTGGTACACCGCGCAGGCGACCGAGGCGCGTTTGCTGGCCGAACATGGCGGCGCCAAACGCGTCAACTTCCCTCCTGAATTTGATGCGCTCATGGATGACCCAAGGGTGGCGAACAACATCCAGTTGCAAGCGCAATTGTTCAGTGCACGCCAGACCTCGCTGCGCAGTGAGTTGAGTGCCTTCGATGAAAACATCGCGGGTCTGAGGACGCAACTGGCGGGTCTGGAAGAGTCCATGATCAGCAAAAAACAACAGCAGGATTTTCTAAAGGAACAGCTGGAAGGCATGCGTGATTTATCGCGGGACGGCTATGTGGCGCGCAACCGCCTGCTCGACCTTGAGCGCACCTATGCGCAGGTGAATGGCAGCATTTCAGAAGACATAGGAAACATCGGCCGCGTGAAGCGGCAGATTGCTGAATACAGCTTGCGCAAGTCGCAACGCCAGCAGGATTATCAAAAAGAAGTGCGCACCCAGTTGTCTGAAGTGCAGCGTGATGCCGAGACTTTGAAGAACCGTGTGGCGGCGCTGGACTTTGAGTTAAAAAACATCGCCGTCACGGCGCCAGTGGACGGCACGGTGGTCGGCTTGAGCGTGTTCACCCAAGGCGCCGTCGTGCCGAGTGGCTTCAAGCTGATGGAGCTTGTGCCGGGCGACGACCCGCTGATCGTGGAAGGCATGCTGCCGGTCAATTTGGTGGACAAGGTCCACCGCGGTCTCAAGGCGGAAATGATGTTTTCGGCCTTCAATTCAAACACCACGCCCCATATTCCGGGCATCGTGACGCAGGTCTCGGCCGACCGCTCGATTGATGAACGCACCGGCCAGCCCTATTACAAGGTCAAGGCGGCGGTGGCGCCCGAGGGGATGAAGATGATTGCTCATTTGCAGATTCGCCCCGGTATGCCGGTGGAACTGTTTATTAAAACGGGCGAGCGCACGATGATGAATTACCTGCTGAAGCCGGTATTTGACCGGGCCAAATCATCGTTGTCCGAGGAATGAGCATGGCACATTTTTCTGGCTACCGGCGTGTGGCAAGCCTTGCCTGTGCGGTCTGCTTATGGCACGCCAACCCGGCCTCGGCGATGGGTTTATTGCAAGCGTATGAAGCCGCCTTGCAAAACGACCCGCAGTACCAGTCGGCGGTGTCCGAGTACCAGGCCGGGCAGCAGTATGCCAAGCTCGGGCGGGCGAGTTTGCTGCCCACTGCGCAATATGTGTACAGCAACAGCCACAACCAAGCCGACTCAACCGCGCCTAATTTTTTCGGTCAGCCGGTGACCACCCACCCTGACTACAAAAGTGTCACCAGCACAATCTCGGTGCGCCAACCCCTGTTTAATCTGGATGCCCTGGCCCGTTACCGGCAAGGCAAAGCACAGACCGCCTACAGTGGCGCCCAGTTCGCCAGCCGAAGCCAGGATGTAATGGTGCGGTTGATGGTGGCGTATGGCGATGCCAAATTTGCGGAAGAACAACTGCGGCTCTATACCGCTCAGCGCGACACGTTTGCAGAGCAGATGCAGGTCAACAACCGGATGTTTGAAAAAGGCGAAGGCACCAAAACCGATATGCTGGAAACGCAAGCCAAGCTGGATGTGTCTGACGCCCGGGTGATCGAAGCGACCGACAACCTGGTCACCGCCCGCGACACACTAGGAGCCATGCTCGGCCAACAGGTAACGCAGCTCGACGGACTGGCCAACGACTTCAGCGTCATGCCCTTGTCACCCGCCGGATTTGACGAATGGAAGTCCAACGCCAGCAGCCAGAATGCCGAAATAGCCGCCGCCCGCTTTGAACTGGAGGCCGCCGAACAAGAGGTCAACAAAAGCCGGGCCGGTCATATGCCACGACTGAATTTGAACGCCAGTTACAGCCGCTCCAAATCCGATAGCCTGATCAACCTGGACCGCGAGGCCACCGTGCGCAGCATCGGCGTCCAGTTGGTGGTGCCCCTGTATGCGGGCGGCTATGTGGATGCGCTGACCAGCCAGGCCCTGGCCCGTCGAGACAAGGCCCAGGCCGATCTGGACGCCGCGACCAACAAGGTCATGATTGAGCTGCACCGGCAATACAGCGCTGTGCAAAACAGCCTGGCCAAGATCAATGCCCTGCAAAAATCGGTGAGCTCCGCCACCTTGCTGGTTCAGGCCACGCAGCAAAGCGTCAAGGGTGGCCAGCGCATCAATCTCGATGTGCTCAATGCGCAACAGCAACGGGTGGCGGCCGAACTGGAACTGACGAAAGCCCGCTACGGCTACCTGATCGGGCTGCTGAAATTACGCATGGCCGCAGGCACCTTGAATCCCGATGACTTGCGGGCAGTGGCGGCGCAATTTTCTGCCGCCGATTGATGCTGTCACACACCGCCGTGTTTCATGGCATAGACGACCAGGTCCGTCCGATTAATGAGGCCCAGTTTGCTGTAGATGCTGCTGAGATGGTTGTGTACGGTGTGCTCCGTAATACCCAGCTTCTCGGCAATAGCGATGTACTTGTCCGAGGGATTGGCCACGATGTTGCGAATCAGCTCCCGTTCACGCGTTGTCAACTGGGCGAGCTTGACATACTCCGAATCACCATTCGCGCGAAAACGTCGGCGCGCCGCAAAATTTTCGAGGTCAACGGCCCGAACCTGATTCATCAGACCGCTGTCCAGATGAACCTTGAGAATGACTTGGGGAATCGACTCGATCGGATCTTCAGCCCGGATGACACCCCGCGCACCGGCCCCAATGGCGCTGGCAATGGGAATGTCGGCATACAAGCCCTTCATCACCAATACTTTCGCTTGCGCTTGGCGCGTCAATGCAAAAATGACGGCCATCGGGTCCAGCGGATCGGCAAAAAAGCTGAACAAAACAACATCAGGACACAAGCGATTCGAGCAATCCAGGGCCTTTGAATAGCTGGTAGCTTGCCCGACCACCTTCAGCCGGGGCTTCTCGGCGTTGATTAATTTGGCAAGCCCCTCCAGGATGTCTGGGCGCGAATCAATCAGCATCACGCGTATTGGCTTCGTATCGTCCTGCATTTTTTACGCTCTCTAGCTGATTCCTCAACTGTTGTAAAAAAAGACCCGAGTGAACTTGAAATTTCAGAGAATATTTCTGACCGGAACAATTCTCGTCCGCAGATGAGGTCCTGTTTTTGCGAAAAATCATGCGCTGCGATCGATCAGTCTGTCGTTTCGCCGTACCCCTGCAGCCGTCGCTTAGCAAGAAGCTACTTGCTACGCGACGGCAGTTCCTTTTTGCTTACGGCTTGGCGATAACGATCTGGCTCACCGAGTTCTGGCTGGCATCGTAGGTCATCAGCGTGCCGGCGACACCGGTCCCGGTCAGGGTGGTGGATGACGCCGAGTTGGCCTTGATTGACCTACTGGTCAATGTGCAATTGCCCGCGCTGCCCGTGACACAGCTGGCCGTGCCGCCCACGGAGAAACTGCCCGTTACGGTGGCATTTTTCACCACCGCACCACTGTTGATGTCACGAATGGTCACCAGGCCGGCCGCTTTCCAGTTGCCACCGGTCTTGGTCGCGCTGCCCGCCATGGACTTGAACGCAACCGTGACCGTTGTTGGCGGTGGTGCGACAGCTCCGCCGCTTCCGAGGGAGTTGACCAGCAGGTTCGGCGAGCCAGTGCCCGTCGCGTACAGACGGTTGGCCGTGGCCGTGGACGTCAACAGCGTCGCAATGGCCGCCGGCGTGGCGCTCGGATTGGCTTGCAGTGCAAGTGCGGCGACGCCGACCACATGGGGCGAGGCCATCGACGTGCCACTGAGGCTGTTGGTGGCGGTGGGGCTGGTGTTCCAGGCCGAGGTGATGCCGGCACCCGGCGCGAATATATCGACGCAAGTGCCCCAATTTGAGAATGACGCGCGATAGTCGAGGCCGGCCATGGCCGCGACCGTGATCGCGCTCGGCTCCCTGGCCGGCGAGGCCGTGCAAGCGTCGGCGTTGTTGTTGCCCGCCGCCACCACCATCACAACCCCCTTGGCCACGGCGCCAGCCACGGCGGCGTCCACCGACGCGCTGACTGCGCCGCCCAGCGACAGGTTGGCCACAGCAGGCCGTTGCGTGCTGTTGGCGACCCAGTCAATGCCCGCGATCACACCGCTCCAGCTGCCGGACCCGGCACAGTCCAGCACGCGTACCGGAATCAATGAAACCCCCTTGGCCACGCCCCAGGTACTGCCGCCCACCGTACCGGCAACGTGTGTGCCGTGCCCATTGCAGTCGTTGGTGCCGTTGGCATCAGGCACCGTGCTGTAGCCCGGCCGCACCCGACCCGCGAACTCGGCATGGTCGACCCGCAGGCCGGTGTCGATGATGAAGGCATTCACCCCCGAACCGCTGGCGTTGAACTGGTATTGGCTGTTGAGCGGCAAGTCGGCCTGGTCGATTCGGTCCAGCCCCCAGGTGGCCGAGGTTTGCGGCGACGTTGTCTGCTTGAGCGAGACCGTCTGATCCTGCTCTACATACGCCACGTTCGGGTTGCTTCTGATGCCCTGCAGCGCCGCCTCAGGCAGGCTGGCAGAAAAGCCCCGAAGGGCCTGACTGTAAGTGTGGTGAATCTGCCCACCTCGCCCTTGCATCAGGCTGGCGGCCTCGGCGGCAGGATTAACCACGCGGGGCTTGAACACCACGATATAGCGTCCAGGAATCGGTTGGGATTTAGCAAAAGGATGGGAGGTTGGGGAGGTGACCGCTTGTGCCTGAGCGAGTGGCGAGAACACAATTACGGCCGCTTGAACGGCGCCCGCAGCAAGGCGAGCAATGGAAGATAACTTCATTGAATAGGTTAGGTAACGAAAAGAAGAAGGCCAAAAAAGCCGGCGATTTAACAAAATTTGGCATTCCCATGGCTGACTGCAGGCGAG
>CAJAFJ010000327.1 GCA_903938955.1 uncultured beta proteobacterium
CCATCAACTCTGGTGCTAATTTTTCGCGATAGTGTTGTTGCAAACGAGCCATGCTTATGCCACCTTGATTTCTTCGCCGCTGGACTTGTAAACGCGGAAACGCTTACCATCAGCAGCCAGCTTGATACCCACACGATCAGCCTTACCAGTAGCAGCATTGAAAATTGCTACATTGGACTGATGAATCGGCATCGATTTTTCAACGATTCCACCAACCGTACCCTTGAGAGGATTTGGCTTGGTGTGCTTTTTAACGACATTAATGCCCTCGACGAGCACATAAGAGTCATCTTTGCGCGATGCAATCTTGCCGCGCTTACCCTTGTCGCGCCCTGTCAGCACGATGATGTCGTCGCCTTTGCGAATCTTGTTCATGTCGCGTCCTTACAAAACTTCAGGAGCCAAAGACACGATCTTCATGAACTTTTCAGTACGCAACTCGCGCGTCACTGGTCCAAAGATTCGGGTGCCGATAGGCTCTAATTTGGCATTGAGCAACACTGCTGCATTGCCATCGAATTTAACCAGAGAGCCATCGCTACGACGAATGCCCTTGGCTGTACGCACCACCACCGCACTGTAGATCTCGCCTTTTTTGACGCGACCACGTGGAGCAGCTTCTTTGATGCTTACTTTAATAACATCACCAACACTTGCGTAGCGGCGCTTCGAACCACCCAGCACCTTAATGCACAGGACGGACTTAGCACCGGTATTGTCGGCAACTTCTAATCGAGATTCAGCTTGGATCATTTCAATTATTCCCAACTTGCACCAGAACCATCTGCAACCAGCTTTTCAGCCAGCAACCAATGACACTCTGGTCAGTCTTGGGCCCGTCGTCGGCAACATGAACCACTCACATTGCTCTCTTTGGGCAGACACTTCATACTTTTTCAAGCGAAGCCCTAAATTATGTGACACGCAAACCAGGCTGTCAACAAATTTATACCGAGAAACACAAATAATTCTGCGCCAAGCGTAAAAACTCTTCGGTTTGCGCTGCAAATCCGGTTTCTTCTTGCAATATTTCACCCACACGACAAGCCAGCCGACCCGCTAACTGGGCATCCAGAAACAGCAGGCGTGAACGCCGGGCCAGCACATCCTCCACCGTGATAGCGTATTCGTAACGAGCCGCAAAACGGACCATCGCCTCGGTCAGCCCCTCACAAAGGGTAATGCTGGCCCCAGGCAAACTCAAAAGCCAGCTTTGCTCACTGCCATAAGACTGCAAGCCATATTGATGACTGATTGAGTGCATGACTGATCCGACATCAGGCGCTCCGACCAATCGCAAATGAGTGGTGATGCCCTTGCGCCGGGTATCCAGCAACCGGTGTGAAGCACACACGTCAAGTACATCTTCAGCCATGGCACGGTACGTTGTCCATTTGCCGCCGGTGACCGTTATCAGGCCACTGCGGCTGACCAGCACGGTGTGTTCGCGACTGAGCGCCTTGGTATTCGCCCCGTCATCGTCATTCACTTTAACCAGAGGCCGCAGCCCAACCCAGACACTTTTAACGTCGCTCCGCTTTGGTGGACGTCTCAAATAGCGCGCTGATTCACTCAGGATGAAATCCACCTCCGCTTTGAAAGGCCTGGGCTCGCGGACAAGATCATGGCGCGGCGTGTCAGTGGTGCCCAAGATCACTTTACCCAACCACGGCACGGCAAACAGCACACGGCCATCGGCTGTTTTGGGCACCATCAGGGCGACGTCACCGCCCAAAAATTCGCGGTTAACGACCAAATGCACCCCCTGGCTCGGGGCCACGATAGGCTGTATGAGCGATGGGCCAGCACCACCCTGCGCAGCCCCGTCTTTTTGTCGCAGTTCATCCACCCACACGCCCGTTGCATTCACGACACAACGCGCATACATCTTGTATGGCTGGCCGGTTTGCGTGTCTTCACACACCAGACCCGTGATCTTGCCGCCTTCATATACAAGATCGACTGCGCGGCAATAGTTCACCAACAGGGCGCCCTGGGCCGCCGCAGTTCGGGCCAGCGCCAGGGCCAGACGCGCGTCGTCAAACTGGCCATCCCAATACTTGACGCCCCCTTTGAGGCCCTGTGTCTGCACCATGGGCAGCAAAGCCAGCGTTTCTTCGCGTGACAAAAACTCTGTTCGACCCAAGCCCGCTTGACCTGCCAATGCGTCATACATTTTGAGCCCCAGCCCATAATACGGCGCCTCCCACCACTGATAGGACGGCATGACAAACGCCAGCGGTTGCGCGAGATGCGGGGCGTTATTGAGCAGAATAGTGCGTTCGTGCAGGGCTTCCCGAACCAAAGCAATATTGCCCTGCGCCAGATAGCGCACACCGCCATGCACCAGCTTGGTGGAACGGGATGAGGTGCCTTGGGCGAAGTCATGCGACTCCACCAGCACCACGCTGAACCCGCGTGCGGCCGCGTCCAGCGCCACGCCCAAGCCCGTGGCGCCGCCACCAACGATGGCCATGTCGTATTGGCGCGTTTCTGCCAGACGCGCCAGCAGACTCGCACGATGGGTGACTTGCGGCGCGGGGGCATGACTCATCAATTCACATCCTTAAAAGGCAGATACTTGCTTCATTATTGATCCAGACCCTCCCGGCCACGTCACATGTAAAGGGCATCCATGACCTACTTACTCGCCCTCGACCAGGGCACCTCCAGTTCGCGCAGCATTGTGTTCAATGCCGAGGGCCACCTCATCGCCCAGGCGCAGCATGAGCTGACGCAAATCTACCCGCAGCCCGGCTGGGTGGAGCACGACCCGCAGGAAATCTGGCGCACGCAACTGGCCACCGCCCAAGAAGCCCTGGCCAAAGCCGGCATTGAGGCGCGGGATGTACGGGCCGAGGGCATCACCAACCAGCGCGAAACCACGGTGGTCTGGAACCGCAAAACCGGTGTGCCGATTCACCACGCCATCGTCTGGCAGGACCGGCGCGCCGAGCCCACCTGCGTGACTTTGCGCGAGCGCGGGCTGGCCCCCATGATTCAGGCCAAAACCGGTTTGCTGGTGGACGCCTATTTCTCGGGCACCAAACTCAAATGGATTCTGGACAACGTGCCCGGCGCACGCCAGCAGGCCGAACACGGCGAACTGGCGTTTGGCACGGTGGACAGCTGGCTGATCTGGCGCCTGACCGATGGCCAGGTTCACGCCACCGACGTCAGCAACGCCGCCCGCACCCTGCTGTTCAACGTCCACACCAACCAGTGGGACGCCGAGCTGCTGCAGGCACTGGACATTCCGGCCAACATGCTGCCGACCGTCAAACCGTCCAGCGCGCACTACGGCGAAGTCACCCCTGACCTGCTGGGGCACGCCATCCCGATTGGTGGCGTGGCGGGCGACCAGCAAAGCGCCCTGTTTGGCCAGGCCTGTTTCAAGGCCGGGATGGTCAAAAACACCTACGGCACCGGGTGCTTCATGCTGATGCACACGGGTCAAAAATTTCAGACTTCGCACAACGGACTGATCACCACCAGCGCCGCACAGCCCACCGCGCAGACCGAGTTTGCGATGGAGGGCAGCGTGTTCGTCGGCGGCGCCGTGGTGCAGTGGCTGCGCGACGGGCTGCACGCCATCACAGGCAGCCACGAGGTGCAAGCGCTGGCGCAAAGCGTGCCCGATGCCGGTGGCGTGATCGTGGTGCCCGCCTTTACCGGCCTGGGCGCGCCCTACTGGAAACCCGATGCCCGTGGCACCATCACCGGCCTGACCCGCGGCAGCACCGTGGCTCACATTGCCCGCGCGGCATTGGAAAGCATCGCCTACCAAAGTACCGCCCTGCTGCACGCCATGCGTCGCGATGCAGTGGCGGCCGGTGGCGCGACGGTGGCCGAACTGCGGGTCGATGGCGGCGCCTGCGTCAATGATTTTCTGATGCAGTTCCAGGCCGACTTGCTGGGCATCCCGGTGGTGCGCCCGACCGTGACCGAG
>CAJAFJ010000328.1 GCA_903938955.1 uncultured beta proteobacterium
ACCGATGGCCGCATGAGCGGTGCCTCCGGCAAAGTGCCCGCCGCCATTCACGTTTCGCCCGAAGCTGCCGCCGGTGGCCCGTTGGCCAAAGTGCGTGACGGCGATGTGATCCGGCTGGATGCCAATGCGGGCACGCTAACGGTGCTGGTTTCTGCAGACGAATGGGCTGCCCGCCCGCTCGCTTTGATGCCCGAAGCACTGCGCGACGCCAATGGCCTGGGCATGGGGCGAGAGTTGTTCGCCGGCATGCGCCGCAACGCTCTGGCCGCCGAAGCCGGTGCCTGCACCTGGCTATGAGTCAACCCTTTTTACCGATCAGGAATTTCATGAGCAACCGTCAACTATTTACCGCCCTGCAAGTGATGCAGGATGCCCCCGTGATTCCCGTCATCGTCTTGCACGATGTCGCCCACGCCGTACCCATGGCGCGCGCGCTGGTCGCCGGTGGCATCCGCATGCTGGAAGTGACGCTGCGCACGCCGCAAGCCCTGGCGTGCATTGAAGCCATTGCCCGCGACGTGCCCGAAGCCGTGGTCGGTGCGGGCACGGTGCGCACCCCAGCCGATGCACAAGCGGCCGCCAGGGCGGGTGCCCGGTTTGCCGTCAGCCCCGGTTACTCCACGGCGGTCGGTAAGGCGTGTCGCGATGCCGGCTTGGCCTTGTTGCCCGGTGTGGCTACTGGTAGCGAGATCATGATGGCGCAGGAAGACGGGTTCACCGAGTTGAAGTTTTTCCCGGCCATGCAAGCCGGTGGCCCCGCCATGCTCAAGGCCTGGAGCGGTCCATTTTTTGATGTGAAATTTTGTCCGACCGGCGGCGTGACGCTGCAAAACGCCCCAGATTTTCTGGCGCTGCCCAATGTAGTGTGCGTCGGCGGTTCCTGGCTGGTGCCCGCGGATGCGCTGGAAAAAGGCGACTGGGCGCGGATCACCCAGTTGGCGCTTGATACCCAGACCTTGGGCAAATAACAGAGCGGATTAAATCAACCGCTTCAGCGCAGGCCTGCGCCTGAGTCGGTATCCGCACGTTGTATCAATTCGATTTTGTAACCATCAGGGTCGGTGACAAACGCAATCACGGTACTGCCGCCCATCACCGGACCCGCGTTACGCGTCACGTTGCCACCTGCCGCCTTGATTTTTTCGCAGGCCGCATACGCATCCGGCACGCCCAGCGCAATGTGCCCGAAAGCGGTGCCCGGTTCATACGAGTCCACGCCCCAGTTGTAGGTGAGTTCAATCTCGGCATGCTCAGGGTTGCTGCCAAAACCGACAAAGGCCAGCGTGTATTTGTACTCCGGGTTTTCAGAGGTGCGCAGCAGTTTCATGCCCAGCACCTGAGTGTAAAAATCGATCGAGCGTTGAAGGTTGCCAACGCGCAGCATGGTGTGTAGAAATCTCATGCCTGAATTGTGGCTGATAACCATAGACCGGGTGCCGTGCGAAGCTACTGCCGCCTTACCGGCCCGGGTTTTGTGTGAGTTAGACGGGGTGGCGACTGTTTAAACACCCGCCGACCCCTCGCAGCAACGTAATTTAACTACATCACAACTATATTTATTGTTGACCAGGATCTCGTATCTGAATTTGCGAATTAGCAATCCGCCAGTGCTTATCCTCACGTGTACTGAGGTGCGTGCAGTGGTCAATGCGTTTCAGCCCGGCAACAACTTGTGCCAGAGCGCCGCCACCCACACCGCCAGACAGAAAAACAGGGTCAGCGTAACGGCTGCACTGCCCAGGTCTTTGGCTCTTTTTGACAAGGGGTGCCACTCGGGCCCGATGCGGTCAATCGCCGATTCGATGGCCGTGTTGAGCAACTCCACCACCATCGCTGCCACCACCACCCCGGCCAGTACCGCCCGCTCCAGCCAGGTGTTGCCGAGCCACCAGGACAGGGGCAGCATCACGCATGCTGCGATGGCCTCTTGCCTGAAGGCCGGTTCAAACCAGCCAGCCTTGAACCCCTGCAAGGAGTAGCCGAAGGCATAGGCAATCCGCTTGATGCCGGTGTGTTTTTTGTGTTCTTTCAAGGTCGTGTCTTTCAGGTGCGCCCGCGAATGCAATGGCCTAGCAATGATTTTTCTTTGGCCAGAACCGTCGTCTCAATATGGGCGAGGTCCAGCACTGTGTGAAACAGGTTGTCGTGGGACCAGGGTTTTTGGGCTTGCTGCTGCAGGCAGGCCGCGTCCAGCTTCAAACGGGTCGCAAAGGCGGGTGAAATCCAGGTCACCATCGGCACATGGGTTTGCTCTTCAGGGGCAAAACGGTAGGGCATGCCATGCAGATACAAGCCCTTTTCGCCCAGCGATTCGCCATGGTCTGACACATACAGCAGCATGGTGGGCCGGCTTTGGGTCTGAAGCCAGGCGATGGTGCCGCTCAGCAAATCGTCGGTGGCGCGCAAGCTGTTGTCGTAGGCGTTGACGATTTCTTGCTGTGGGCAGTTTTGCAAAGTGTTGGTGGTGCATTCCGGCATGAACGCCTTTTGCTGCGGCAACGAACGTTTGTAATAAGCCGGGCCGTGGCTGCCAAGCTGGTGCAGCACGATCACGGTGCCGTTGGCGTTGGCCTTGGCATCCAGTGTCGCCAGCTGGCCGGGCAGGGCGCGCAGCAGAACGGTGTCCTGACATTCCCCGGACTCACACAGACCCGGTAGATTGAGCTCGCCCATGTCAACGTGCGGTACGCGGTCACAAACCCCTTTGCAACCGGACTGGTTGTCCATCCACAGCACCGACAAACCGGCGTGTTGCAACACGTCGAGCAGGGTCTCGTAGCGTGATTCATCGGCCATGTAGGCCGGGCGGCCCAGATGCGAGAACATGCAGGGCACCGAGGTTTCGGTGTTGGTGCCGCACGAGCTGACTTGCGGGTAATAAAGCAGATTTCCCGTTTGCTGCAAGGCCTTGAGGCCGGGGGTGGTGTCACGCGCATAGCCGCCCAGACCGAAATTGGCGGCGCGGGCGGTCTCACCCACCACCAGCACAATCAGTGGCGACTGGCTGACGTTGCCCGCGGGCAGGATGACGTGGGCATCTGCGCCGATGCTCTGCAGTGCTTGCTGCGACCGCCGTACCTCGCCCATGGAGTGGTGCCCGATGGCATAGGCCGAGTTGTAGGGGTTGATCATGTAGCGCAGTGACTTGTGGTTGCGCATCAGCGAGGCCAGGTCCTGAAAGGTCAGCCATAGCGCCCCCATGGCGATCAGCAAACCCAGCAACGCCCAGGCCGATTGACGGGGCAGCAGCGCCCGCAGTGGCACGCGCCGCACGGGCTGACGCCACCACCAGATACCCGGCAACACGGCGCCCAGCAGCAGGGTCACTGCCATGGTCGGCGAGAGCAGATCGCGCACTTCGCGCGCATCGGTGTTGACGATATTGGCGATCATGGTCGAGTCAATCACGATGCCATACGTCATCATGAAGTAACTGCTGGCCGCCACCGTGACCAGCAGCAGCAGACCCACAGGTTTGAGCCAGCGCGGCCAGACCAGCAAGGACAGCGTGGTGAACAAGATGCCCGTCAGCACGATGGCCAACCCGACAACGCCCATGGCCGCGCGCGTGCTGTTCAATTCAGGCAAACGCCACAGCGCCAGCCAAAAGGGCAGATTGCCCAAGGTGCTGATCCACAAGGTCAGCAGCAGCAGCAGGTGGGTGGGGTGCCAGGCGGAGGTCGACCTTGATGCTAGGGCGGTGGCGTCAGCGGTGGGTGTGAGGGGCACGGATTTCAGGTGAGAACGGGTCATGCGGGCATTTTGGCGGTTCAGTCTTAACCCAACATTATCCCGACTTATGGATTTACCCATCACCGCAGACTGAGGTGCACGTTCATCGCGTCAAGTCTTGAATTTGATTAAAAAATCAAGCATCTTGCGGGCCTTGTTCGCGTAGGGGGGCTGAAACAGCAGCTGAACGGCAGAAAACGGGCCTTGGTAAAACACCGGACGCAGTTTGGAGAAGGTGTTAAAGCCTTCGCGCGAATGGTAGTGCCCCATGCCGCTGGGGCCGACGCCGCCAAACGGCAAGTCGTGCTGCGCAACGTGCAGCAACGCTTCGTTGACCGACACGCCGCCGGACATCACATTCGAGATGTAGAAGTTTTGCAGCGCCTTGTTGTGGGTGAAGGGGTAGATCGCCAGCGGGCGGTCGTGGCGGTTGATGTAGTCGGCCACCTCTTGCTCATTTTTGTACGTGCGAACCGGCAGGATGGGACCAAAAATCTCGCGTTGCGACAGCACCATGTCGGGCGTTGCATTCAAGACCAGGTGCGGCGCCATTTTGCGCAGTGCCGGGTCCGGGTATTGGCCCTCGGCCAGGTTGACCAGGGTGGCCCCCTTGGCCCGGGCTTCGTCCAGGCTGGCCTGCAGGCGGTCATACGAACGCTGGTCAATGATGGCGGTGAAGTCGACCCCGTTGATATCGGGGTAGCGCTGCGCAAACAGCCGCTTGCAGTGCCCGACAAACGCGTCTTGCGTGCCTTCGGGGATGAACACGTAGTCAATATTGGTGCAGATCTGGCCCGCGTTGAACATCTTTACCCACATGATGCGTTCTGCGGCGGTCTGGATGGAAAAGTCCGGCCCCACGACCGCTGGGCTCTTGCCGCCCAACTCCAGCGTGACGGGGGTCAGGTTGCGCGCCGCATTGGCCATCACGGCGCGCCCGGTCGTGCCGGAGCCGGTGAACAGCAGGTGATCAAACGGAAGACACGAGAACGCCGGGCCCTTGCCACCACCATCGTCAAAGAACTTGAGTTTGTCCTCCGGGAAGTAGTGGGGGCTGATCTGTGCCAGCAACGCCGCCAGATGGCGCGAGTTTTCTGACATTTTGACCATGGCGCGGTTGCCCGCGGCAAAGATGGCGGCCAGCGGTACAAAGGACAAGTTCAACGGGAAGTTCCAGGGCACGATGACGCCCACCACCCCCAAAGGCTGCGGGATCACCCGGTTGGAGGCGCCGGGGAACATCAGGAAATCGATGTGGCGGCGCTGCGGCTTCATCCATTTTTTGAGATGGCAGGACGCATCCTTGAGGGTCTCCAGCGCCACGAAGTACTCGGCGAACAGGGTTTCAAATTCGGACCGGTTGCCGTAATCCTGGTTGATGGCCGCCACCAGCGCGTCGCGGTTGTCTTTCAGCAGGCGCGACAGGGCCTCCAGATCCGCCAGACGCTCGGCGTGACTGGGCTGCGGATGCTTGAGATGGGCGGCGCGCTGGCGGTCAAAGCAAAGTTGAAAATCGGCGGGGATGGCCGGTGGGTCCAGATTCAGGGTCGGCGTGTTCATCAACGGTCCTCGGGTGCTTTTGCTGTCAATGGATTCAGGCCGCGGTGCAGTTGCCAAACTGGCTGATGGAAAGCGTATGACTGCCCGGTGGTGCCTGCTTGTTATTTAGCACGTTTTCACTTGGCAGGATCATGCGCATGATCAGTCCGCATGGGGGTCTTCGCCGCTTCCAGAATACCTTGGATCGGCCCCCACAAAAATAAACCCTGGCGAATTGCTTCGCCAGGGTCCAAGTTGCAGCTTATGCGTTAACCCATCGGTTCAGTCCCTAACCACACTGCCCAACATAACCGCAGGCGGTACAGAAATCACAGCCGTCTTTGTGGATGACGGTGGGGTTGCCGCACTCGGGGCAAGCCTTGCCAGCCATGGTGGTGGGGGCTTCCTGGTTGTTGGGGGTGTCGAGCACACCCATGTCACGCAGTGGGAAACCTTCTTCGTCCAACACACCCAGCATGGCGTAGCGGTGAATGATCAGGCGCGCAATGTAGGCCACGGTCGAGGGCCAGGTTTGCTGGCGACGCTCGCCATGCGGCAGGCCCGGCACAAAGGCCATGAAGTGACCCAGCGGCTCGGCGTAGTTCAGCAGCTTGCGCAGCTTCATGCCGATCCAGGCCGGGTCAATCACGCGCATGTCGAGTGACAGCAAGCGGGCCAGGCCATCCAGCGCACGCGGGTAGTTGCCTGAGAAACCGACCGAGCAAGGCCGGGTGACGATGCCACCGTCGTGGCCTTGCAGGTTGACTTCTTTCAGCGTCACGGTGAAGGCTTCGCCGGTGGCTGGGTTGTCCACGTCGACTGACCAGGCCAGTGTGCCGGACGGGCCGGTTTGGGGTTCGCCGCGGCTGAACATGGCGTCCATCACCGGGGTGGGGGCGTTGGTGTTTTCGGTGTCCAGCGCCTTCAGCTGGTCACAGCGCCAGCGAATCACCGCTGCGGTGGCCGCCACCACGCCGGGGAACAGGCGTTTTTCGCCATGTGGCGGGAAGGGCATCTCGAACGAGTGTTCTTCTGCCACGGTGGCCAGGGCGTCAAGCTTGAGTTTGAGCCAGGCCGGGTCGTTGGCCCGCAAGTCCATCGACAGCGTTTTGGACAGGGCGCCCAAGCCGCGGGGTTGGTCGGTGCCGTTCACCCACACTTCAAACGGCTTGGCTGCGCCGCCTTCTTCGGGCACAACTTCGCCAACAAACAGCGCAAAGTCACCAAATGGGTGGTGCACCATGAAGGTCCAGGCCGGGTTGCCCGCAGGCAACTCCGGGCGGCTGGGCCAGCGCAGGGACGACAAGACCGGCACTGGCAGACGCTCCAGCGACAGGCGCTGGTTGGCGCCGTCAATGTGCAACGGTGCGGCCGGGGCAGCGGTGGGGGGCGACGTGGGGGTGATGCTCAGCACCGATCCCAGCACCGAGTTGGGGCGGTAAGTGGCCAGGCCTTTGAGGCCGTTTTGCCAGGCTTCCATATACAGGTGCTGGAAGTCGGCATACGGGTAGTCAGCAGGCACGTTGACGGTTTTGGAAATGGCGGTGTCGATGTACGGCGCCACGGCGGCGACCATCGACTCGTGCGCCTGGGCGCTCATCTCTAAGGCGGTGACGAAGGCTGATGTCAGCGGTGCGTCGGCGCCGCGCAGGTGGCGGTACAGGCGCCAGGCGTGGTCTTCGACGGCGTATTCCTTGAAGCTGCCGTCGGGCATGCGCTTTTTGCGGGTGTAGGTCCAGCTGAACGGTGGCTCGATGCCGTTGCTGGCGTTGTCAGCAAAGGCCAGGCTGATGGTGCCGGTGGGGGCAATTGACAGCAGATGCGAATTGCGCAGGCCGTGGGCACGCACGCGCTCTTTCAGTGCGGGCGACAGGCGTGAGGCAAAGTTTTGGCCGCTCAGGTACAGATCGGCGTTGAACAGCGGGAACGCGCCGCGCTCGATCGCCAGTTCAACCGAGGCGTCGTAGGCGGTGTCGCGCATCAACTCTGAGATGTTGGTGGCCATCTCACGCGCGGCGGGGGTGTCGTAACGCAGGTTCAGCATCACCAAAGCATCGCCCAAACCGGTAAAGCCGAGGCCGACGCGGCGCTTGCTGCGCGCTTCTTCCTGTTGTTGTGGCAGCGGCCAGACGGTGACGTCGAGTACGTTGTCGAGCATGCGGGTGGCGACGCGGGCGACGTCGGCAAAGGCGGCGCTGTCAAAACGGGCGTTGGCTTCAAACGGATTTTCAATAAAACGCGTCAGGTCGATGGAGCCCAGGCAGCAGCAGCCATACGGTGGCAGCGGTTGCTCGGCGCAGGGGTTGGTGCTGGCGATGGTTTCGCAGTACGACAGGTTGTTGTCGCGGTTGATGTGGTCCAGGAACAGCACACCGGGTTCGGCATGGTCGTAGGTGGAACGCATGATCTGGTCCCACAATTCGCGGGCCTGCAGTTTGCGGTACACCCACAAACCGCTTTCCTTGATTTGGTAGGCACCAGCGGATTTTTGGGCGGTGCCGGGTTCGGCACGGTGAATCAGGGTGAACTCGCCGTCGTCTTGCACGGCTTTCATGAATTCGTCGCTGATGCCGACCGAGATGTTGAAGTTTTTCAGGTCTCCGGTGTCTTTGGCGTGGATGAATTCTTCAATATCGGGGTGGTCGCAGCGCAACACGCCCATTTGGGCGCCGCGGCGGGCGCCCGCGGATTCAACGGTTTCGCACGAACGGTCGAACACACGCATGTAGCTGACCGGGCCGGACGCGCTGCTTTGCGTGCTGCCCACCCAGGCGCCGCGGGGGCGAATGCGCGAGAAGTCATAACCGACACCGCCGCCGCGGCGCATGGTTTCGGCCGCTTCAGTCAGTGCGGTGTAAATGCCGGGGTGGCCGTCTTCAATGTGCGAGATGGAGTCGCCCACGGGTTGCACAAAGCAGTTGATGAGGGTGGCGGCCAGGTCGGTGCCGGCGGCGGACTGGATGCGTCCGGCCGGTAAAAAACCGTTTTGCAGGGCGTGTAAAAATTTGGCTTCCCATTGTTTTTTGTGCTCGGGGGTTTCGGCCTCGGCGAGGGCGCGGGCGACGCGTTTGTTGACATCAAGAATGGTCTTTTCACCATTTTTGCTGTACTTTTCAATCAGCACTTCTTCGCTGATTTGCTGCGGCGCCAGGGCGACGACTGTTTTTTTACGGTCAGGTGTTTTCTGCGACATGACAGGGTTCCTTGAGTAGAAGGTGAAATCGGGTGGTGCAGACCGCCAAGACGCTCCGTGCGATCAGGCTTGGCCCCATTCATGGGGACATTAGTGCTGTGCAGGGCAAAAATTGTTGATATCCCTCAAGTGGGATACGAAAAATTCTTGGCGGTGAGGCACTAGGGGTAGTGATCATAATTCAATATAAACACTACCGGTAGTGTTGCGACTAACTTTTTCTGTGGGGCTTGGCTTTTGCCCGGGGAAACTAATACGGATCAATTCAAAAAATAGCGAAGCACGGCAAAATGCGTTTTTGGCCCTGGTTGTGGGCCTTGCCAACCCCGTGAGTCACCATGAAAGCACTGTTTATCCTGTTGTTTCTGGCTGGGCTGAGCCTGTCCGGCCAGACCCAAAACCTGGAACATGGCAAAGAAATCAACGCCACCTGTGCGGGCTGCCACGGTGAGTTTGGCCAGGGCGGCAGTCGTGGTGAATATCCGCGCCTGGCAGGCCAGCGCCAAGCCCACCTGATGGACCAGCTGCGCGCTTTTCGTGCGCGTACCCGGGTTAATCTGCCGATGTTTCCCTACACCCAGGAGCGCGAGTTGTCCGAGGCCGATATTGAAGATGTGTCGGCTTATCTGGCAGCGGTCGAGTTGCCGACCCAGTGGCCGGTGTTCAAAGAGGATGATGACGCGCTCACCCGTTTGACTGCGATGGATAAGGTCATGATCATCCCGCGCGCGCCGGGCAATTTGGACAACGGCCAAAAGATTTACAAAAAAGAATGTGTCACCTGCCATGCGCGTGACGGCATGGGGCGCGGCAAGTTTCCCCGGCTGGTGGGGCAGTACACCAGTTACCTCAAAAAGCAAATGGACACCTTTATCAAGGGCGGGCGCGCTCACGATGAAGTGGAAATGGTCGGTATCCTCAACCAGTTCAAGGAGCAGGACCTGAATGACGTGCTGGCCTACCTGACCTCAATTCAGGTGACACAGCCTTGATAGGAGAAACGACGATGAAAAAGACTTTTGGCTCACGCGCAGCCCCGCTTGCATTGGCGCTCGGGCTGGTGTTGCAGGCTGCCTTGGTGGTGGCGCAACCGGCCACGCAAGGCATGAACGAAGCGCCGATTCACGATGCGGCGCGCATGGGCACCCAGGCGGATGTCGAGCAACTGCTGCGCGCCGCCCCCCAAACCCGCGACCTGCGCACTCCATTGGGCGCCACGCCTTTGCATTACGCCGCCATGAATCTGGACAGCGGGCCGCTCAAGGCGCTGGTGGCCGCCGGGGCCAACCCCAATGCCCGCGACAGCGAGGGGCGCACGCCCCTGCACATGGCGGTTTTTGCCACGCGCACAGCGCATACCAAGCTGCTGTTGCAGGCCGGTGCCGATCCCTTGTTGAAAACCGAAGCCGGGCGCGATGTGCTGAGCCTGGCGCGCAAGGTGCGCGCAGACGAAGCGGCGGGTGAAATATCGCTCTGGATTCTGAAGGGCTGCAAGCCGGGGCGGGCCTGCTGATGCGCGCGCTGGGCCTGGTTCAATCCGCGGTGCTGGCGCTGACCGGCTGGCTGGGCTTTATCAGCTCGACGCTGGCGGCAGATGCGCCTGTGCCTGCGCTGCCCCCAGTGGTGGTGTACGCGCCCAGTCCGTGTCTGTCCTGTATTGACTGGGCCGAGCACCTGCGCCAAAACGGGTTTGTCGTCACGCTGGAAGAAAAGCTACTGGCGGAGATGCCGCGCATCAAGCGCTGGCTCAATGTGCCGTCGCAGCTGGAGTCGGTGCACACCGCGCGGGTGGCAGGTTACTTCATTGAAGGCCATGTGCCGGCGGAAGATATTTTGCTGCTGCTCAAAGAAAAGCCCAAGGCCCGCGGGCTGGCCGTGCCGGGTCTGCCGGGCGGGGCACCCGGGCGCGAGAGCTACAACCCGATTTGCGACACCGCCTGCACCATTCTGGACAACGCAGGGCAGGAGCGCGACATTCGGCGTGAAGCCTTCAACACCATGCTGGTGGGGCCGGACGGGCGCACCAGCATCTACGCCCGCCACTGATTCCGTTCACGGCTTGGGCACGCCCAGGCTGCCGACATAGAGCGAGCGCGCCCATTGCAGGTCTTCGTCACGTGGTTGCGGGTTGTCGTGCTGGCGCACGGCTTGCGTGATCAGCCCGTCACCGCGCTGGCGGTAGTTGGCCTCAAGGATCAATTGCTCGGCCGGGTCGGCATCGAGCCAGACATGGCAGATGCTTTGCGGCAAATCGACCGGCGTGGGGCTTTGCCCCCGGCTCAGTGCTGCAATTTGTAAGGCGGCAGAGGCCCCCAGGCGGGTGGCGATGTGTGCGGTTTTCGGGTAATGGCCGAACAGCGGCGAGACCGTGTCGAGCAAATCACCGACCAGATACACCCGTTCATCGAGCGGCGAGCGCAGCCGCTGTGGGTCCACCCCGGCCCAGCGGGTGGGGTGACCTTGCGAGTTGAGGCCCAGCAGGCCGCTCTGCGCCACCAGCTTGCTGGCTTGCATCGGCGGCAGCAGCAGGGCGTGCTTGAAATTGATGTCACCCTCGTCGGTGCTGAGCTTGCGCGCAAACGGGTCAATCGACAGCCCATCTGAATGCGGCCGATGCACGATCTGGTCGCGGTAGCGATCGGCAAACAGATGGGTGAAGCGGGGGATGCCGGCCCCGGCGTCAATCACGGTGAGCTTGCCCGGAATGCGGTGGGTCTTGAGCCACCAGCCAATCAACATCGCGCGTTCATAGGGCGCGGGCGGGCAGCGGTAGGGCGGTGGCGGAATGGTCATGACCAGATCACCGCCCTTGAAGTTGTCGAGTTGGTGCTTGAGCAGGTCCAGCTCGCTGGCCATAAAACCCGCTGGAAATTGTTCGCGTGCCTGGGCCGTGGCGCGGGCGTCGTCGCCAAACCAGGGGGTGTAGTCGTAGTCAACGCCGGCGGCCAGCACCAGCCAGTCGTAGTCAAACCGCCCTTGCGCGGTGTGGACCTGGCGCTGCGCACGGTCAATTGATTGCACCTCGGCCGCCACAAAACGGTAGCCCAAACCCTGCGCCAGCGCGGCCAGATCGACGCGCGCCAGTCGCTCGGGTGTGCGACCCACCAGCCAGGGGCTGCTCAAGGGCAAGGCACGCAGCGTGGGGTCGCGGTCGATCACGACCACTTCCAGCTCGGGCGCGCTCTGGCGCAAGGTGCGGGCGGCGCTCAGGCCGGCAAACCCGCCGCCAACCACCACCACGCGCTGACCCGCCGCGTGCGTCATGGTTGGGGTGCTGCTGGACGAAGCGAAGCCGTGCCAGCTTAATCCGACACCCCCCAGTGCGCCCAGCAGCGTGCGGCGTTTCATTTCTTGGGTAGGCGTTCGTTCAAGTCCAGCCAGCGCTGGATGTCGGCGACCATGTCGTTGACCGAGGTGCCATACGTAAACCTGGCGACGCGCTGGCCGTCCGGCCCGAGCAAAAACATGCCCGCCGTGTGGTCCATGGTGTAAATGTTGGCGGCTGCACCGGGTTCACGTACTTTCTGGAACTGCACCTTGAAATTGTTGGCAGCCCAGCGCACCAGTTCCAGTTTGCCGGTCAGCGCGATGATGCGCTTATCAAAGTTGCTGGTGTAGGCCTCCAGCACCTGGCCGGTGTCGCGCTCCGGGTCGACGGTGATGAAGATCGGTTGCACCTGTTTGGCCCGCTCGCCCAGAGCGGCCATCACTTGTTGCATCTCCAGCAGGGTGGTGGGGCAGACATCGGGGCAGCCGGTAAAGCCAAAGGTGATGAGCTGAAAACGGTCCTTGAAGTCTTCCGGCATCACGGCGCGGCCACGGGTGTCTTGCAGCAGGTAGCGTGGCGACGGGCGCGCAGCATCCGGCGCTGCCTCGGCATCGGCGGTCTCGGTCAGGTTCAGATGATTGGTCGCGGCACTGGCCAGCCCGCTGGCGCCGGCGAGCGCCAGCAGCAGGGACAGCAGGCTGTAGCGAAGGGGGAATGTGTTCATGATGACTGGGCTCCTGTTAAGGCGGTGGGCAGGGTGATTTGCAGTTGTTGTGCCAGTGCGTCAAGCCGGGTCGTCAAGGCTGCAGCATCGGGACAGGCGACGGTGCCCTTGAGTTGCACGGCGTAACTTTGCTGGGTGCCTTCTTCATAGGCGTTGCCATAGCGCGCCGTTTTGGGGGCGTGGGCAATCATCAGGCTTTTGGCGCGACTGGCGGCTTTCAGTTCCTGGCACGCCAGCGCCTGGCCGTTGACTTGCGCCAGCTCGTTGATGGTTTGCAGGCCGAGTTCATTGGGCGTTTGCGCCTGGGCGGGTGCCAGCAGGGCGCAGATCAGTCCCAGCGCGAGGGTGAAGTGGGTGCGGTGATTCATGGTGATGATTCCTCGGTGATGAGTGTGTGGGGTGCAGCGTGGGCCATTCACATGCGGGGACGTGGGTCTTGCAGCACCCGGTGCGGGGTCGAAAAAGGGGCCAGTTGTTCAAGAAAATCGAGCAATTCAAAAGCCGGTGTGTTGCGGAAAAAAGTGGCCATGGGCGTTTCCATCCAGATCCGGTCAGCGTACAGCAGAACTTCGTGCGGCGAGTCGCCGATTTGGTTGTGATCACGGTCGAAGCCCTGGTATTCATCCCATTGGTTATCGCTCCAGTGGTTGTCGCTGCCGGTGCCCGGTGCGCTGATGGCCACGGTATTGAGGTTGCTGTCAAAGCGGTTGTGGCTGAATTGGTGGCCACCCGCCTCACCCGAAAAAAACAGGCCAACGATGTTGTGCGCAAAGTGGTTGCCGCGCACGATGGCGACCCCGCCACCGGGCACCGGCGAATCCATCTTCATGCCGACCGAGCAATGCAGCACGGTGTTGTTTTCAATCAGGCTGTCGTTGCTTTCCTTTAGCACGATGCCGCCGCCACCATCGGTCAGGGCGTGGGCCACATGGTTGCCGCGCAGGGTGAGGTAGGGTGAATACAGCGCCACGATGCCGGTACCGGTGTCACTCAGGCGGTTGTCTTCAGCCAGAAAACGGGGTGAAAAAATGAGGTGCATGCCGTAGCGGCCATCGTTGAACTGGTTGCGCAGCAACTGGTTGTCGGGCGAGTTGATCAGGGTCAGGTCACGCCCGCGGGTGAAGTGGTTGTCTTCCACCTGGTTGTGCTGGCTGTGCCACAGGCGCAGCGAGTCGCCGCGCAACCCGGTGCTGAACGGCTTGCCGGTGACCCGGTTGCCTTTGATGAGCGTGCGGTTGACGCTTTTCAGGTGGATGCCAAACAGCACGTCTTCGAGGTCGTTGTTCTCCACCCGGTGCTCGTCGCCCTCCAGCAGAATACCGGCGTCGATGCGGTCGTGCGAATCGCCGCTGCCGCGCAGGCGCAGGCCGCGCAAGGTCACGTTGTTGCCTGACACGCTCAACACCGTGCCACGGCTATCGCCCTGAATCAGCGCCTGGCCTGCGCCGTCCAGGGTCATCGGCTGGGTGATGTGGGCCGGTCCGCTGTAAATACCGGGTGCCAGTTGCAAGGTGCCGCCCGCCGGGGTGGCGTCAATCAACGGTTGCAGGGCTTGCGCTGCCGGTGCCGGTGCTGTGGCCAGTGCGAGTGACAGCCACAAGGCGCCGAGGCAGGCCAGTGCAAGGGCAACCCATCTTGTCATGATGAACGGGCGGTCGGGCTCACCAGACCGCGTGTGCCAAGCTGGAGGCGCATCAGCACGACAAAGACCAGCGCGCCGGCGTTCATCAGCAGGGCGTACACCACGCTGGGCACGCTCATGGCGGGCGAGTGCAGCAACTGCACGCACACGTAAATGCCCAGGGCCGAGTTTTGCAAGCCGCATTCGGTCACCACCGCAATGCGGTCGCGTGGCAGCAGACCGAGTTGGCGGCTCAGCAGCCAGGCCCCGGCCAGAATCAACAGGTTGAGCAACAAACTGGCTGGTCCAATGCTGGACAGGTGGTTCAGCAGCACAAAGCGCTGGTCCCAGAAGGTGGTCAGGATGATGGCCAGAAACAGCGCCGTAGCGGCCCGACTGGCCACCGGTTTGATGCGCGCCACCCGCAACGGTTGCCAGGCCCGCAGCGCCATGCCCAGCAGTACCGGCAGTGTGGTCATCAGAAAAATCTTGCGCACCATGTCGACCAGGGGGAATTTAACGCCCGTGGCGTTGGCCATGAAAAACTGCATGGACGCGTCCACCACCAGCGGCAAGGTCAGCACCGCGGCGACGCTGGTGACGGCGGTGAGCGAGATCGACAGGGCGACATCGCCGCGCGCCAGATGCGTCAGCAAGCCGGAGCTGACGCCGCCGGGGCAGGCCGCCAGCACCATCAGTCCCACCGCCATGACCGGGTCCAGGTGCAGTGACCACGCCACCCCAAACCCCAGCAAGGGCACCAGCAGCAACTGGCCTGCCAGACCGGCGATCAGCGCGCGCGGGCGTTTTAAGACGCTTTGAAAATCAGCCAGGCGCAGCGTCATGCCCAAGTACAGCATGATGAACGCCAGGGCCAGCGGTAGTAGTTGTGTCAACACAGGCAGGCTCATAGAAAGAGACCGACGGTTAGCAGCAGCGCCAGAATCAGGCCGACCTTGGCGGTGGCGGCCAGCAAGGCGTTGAGCGCTTCGGCCGGTGCCTCAGGGCGCAAGCGTTGCGTTAACTGGAGACTGTGCGGCAGCGCCAGCCAAGCCAGCAGCGCGCCGGTGTGGCCACGCCAAGCCAGCAACAGCACCAGCGCAAAAGGCAGCAGCATCATGGCGACGTAGGCATGGCGCGCGTGGGCGCGGCCCAGCCGGGCGGCCAGGGTGCGTCGGCCGCTGCGCAAGTCACCCTCCAGATCGCGGTAGTTGTTGACCAGCAGCACGGCGGCGGCGGGCAGGCCGAGCACGGCACCGGATAGCCAGGCGTCCAGCGAGGGCGTGCCGCTTTGCAGCCAGTGGCTGCCCGACACCGCGACCAAGCCAAAAAATATCAATACAAACACCTCACCCAACGCCGTGTGCGACACCGGCCGCGACCCACCCGAGTAGGCCCAACCGGCCCACAGCGACGACACGCCCGCGAGCAAAATCGGCCAGCCGCCTTGCTCGACCAGATAGACACCGATGACGAGCGCCAGGGCATAACAAAAGAAGGTGGCGCGGTGCATGGTGCGGACACTGACCCAGCCTGCAGCGGTGACGCGCAGCGGCCCCACGCGGTCGGGCCGGTCGTTGCCGCGCTCGAAGTCGATCACGTCGTTGTGCAGGTTGGTGCCAATCTGGATCAACAGCGCGCAGGCCAATGTCGCCAGCAGCGCGGGCCAGTGCTGGCCGCTGCCATCGGCCCACGCCAGCGCGGTACCGAGCAACACCGGGGCGACGGCGATGCCCAAGGTGCGCGGGCGGATGGCAGTCCACCAGACGCGCGCCCCGGTGGCGGGCAGGTTCAATAGGGTCGAGTGTGATTCAGCGTGCATGCGGACGCGTCCCAAAATGCAGGCAGGCAATGCCAAACGAAAGGTTTTCCCAGCGCACCTCGGTCAGGCCGGCCTGGCTCATCAGCGTGGCAAACCCTTGCTGGTCCGGAAAGCGCCGGATCGACTCAATCAGGTACTGGTAGGCCTGTGGTTCACCGGCCACCGCCGCACCCAGACGGGGGATGACGAAGTAAGAATACAAATCGTAAAACGGGGCCAGCCAAGCGGCCGGTTTCGAGAATTCCAGGCAGACAAAACGCCCGCCCGGCTTGAGAACACGGTGTATCTCGGCCAAGGCCAGCGCCACATGCGTGGCATTGCGCAGCCCAAAGGAGACGGTGAGCAAGTCGACACTGGCGTCTGGTAACGGCAGTTTTTCAGCTTCACCGGCCAGCCATTGCAAGCTCTCGCTGTCGGCGCGCTGGCGCCCGACCTGCATCATGGCCAGGCTGGGGTCGCACACGACCACCTCGCGGCCAGGGCCCCGCAGCAGGCGCGCCACGTCACCGGTGCCACCGGCCAAATCCACCACCCGGCCTGAAACGCCTGCCACGCGCTTGGCCAGCGTGCGCTTCCAGAGGCGGTGAATGCCCATGCTCATCAGGTCGTTCATCAGGTCGTAGCGCGGCGCCACGGCATCAAACACCAGACGAATGCGGGCGCGGCGCTCGTCGCTGCTGACGGCTTGTTTGCCGAAACTTTGGTCAATGGCGGGCTGGTCGTGCATCGGTTTACTTCAGGGCCAGTTCGACAGCGGCATCCAATTGCGCACGCGTCATGGCGCCCATGCGGCTGGCGACCACCACGCCCTGCTTGTTGATCACCACGGTAAAGGGCAGACCCGCCTGGCTGTTGCCCAGTGAGCGCATCAGGTCAATGCCGGGGGCGCGTGTGAGCAGGACCGGGTAGTTGATGTCATAGGCACGGCCAAAGTCGCGCACGGGTTCCGGGTTGGTTTCAATGTTGATGCCGATCACCTCGACGCCGGTTTTGCGCAATTGCAACGCCACCAGTTCCGGGATTTCAACCCGGCAGGGTGGACACCAGCGGGCCCAGAAGTTGATGATCATGGGCCGCCCGCGGTGGCGGACAAAGGGGATGGCTTTGTTGTCCAGGTCGTACAGCGTGGCGGCAAACAGGGCCTCGGGGTTGATGCGGCCGGGCGCTTCAAGCGTCAAGCCGCCCTGCACGCCAGGTTTGTCTTGCGCTGGCACCAGCGTGCTGGCGCAGAGCAAGATGCTAGCCAGCAGGCCAGAACCGATAACCCGACGCTTCACGGCAAGTCTCCACGGCGAAACAGCAGGAACCCGGCCAGGGCCGCACCCAGGCCCAGCGCCAGCGGATAGACCAGTGCAAAAATCTTGTAGCCAAACGCACCAAACAAATCAAGGATGACGTAGGCCGAGGGGCCGAGCACGATCAGTTGCGGGTCGAACATGGCCAGTGCGGCGGTGCGAAACACCTGCAGCGGGTTGGCCAGGGCCACGGTGACGGCCAGTTCCGGCGAAATCTTGCCCTGAATCATCACGCCCAGCAAAATCAGATCGAGGAACAGCAGGAAGGTGAGCCAGACCAAAAAGGCCGCGCCCTGTGCCATGTCGGTGGTGCGTGCCAGCGACGAGATCAGCATGCCAATGCCCAGGAAGCAGGCTGCCATCACCGCCAGCAAGGCAGTGTAGTAACTGAAGATGCCCCACGGCACCTCAATGCCTTGTACCAGGGCGATCAGCACCGCCATCACCATGGCGCCAAACACGGGCAGAAAAATGACGATGTAACGCCCCAAAATCTTGCCCCAGAACCAGGCCGCCAGCGACACCGGCAGCGACAGCAGGTATTCGTAAACACCGGCCTCGCGGTCGCCCGCCACCGAGCGCACGGTGGTGATCAGTACAAAGATCGGCAGGATCGCCATGGTCAGCTGGATGTAGGTCACCAGCAGGCGCGACAGGCCAATAAAGCCCAGTACGCGCGATTCAGTCAGGCCAAACAGGAACAGCAGCGCCACGATGCCGCCAAACACCAGCGTGTAGATCAGGAACCAGCGCGCGCGCAGGGATTCAACAATATCGAGTTTGGCGGTAAGCCAGAGTTGTTTCATGGGTCAATTCGAGGTTACTTCGGTGCGCTGGCGGCACTGAAAATGGGTTTGTCAACGGTCGAGCCGGGCAGGCAATTGGCAGGCCACATGCTGGCGGTTTTTTGGCTCATGGCGGCAAAGTCGAGCGTGCCCGGCTGGGGTATGGCGTAGGCGCCAAAGTTGTAGCCCATGGGTGAACTTTTGCCGCTCAGGTAGTGGGCGCTGCGCGCGTCCAGCCACGTCAAGCTCTTGCTGGCGTAGTCGGCCACCCAGAATTTCGTGGCGGCATCTGTCATCCAAGGGTGTTCTTTGTGTTTTTCGTCGTACCAGGTGGCGGCACAGCCGATGTCGTCAAATTTGAAAGCGGTATTTTTGGGGCCGCCGCGAATCTGGGCTGGAAAGCGTTTGTCCGAAATCGCCATGCCGCAGCGCAAGCAATGGTCGCGGTCCCACTTGAAGGGCAGCATGCCTTCGGGCCAGACGCCTTCGTCGCCACAGGCGGCCAGCAGGGTGGCCAGTGGTGTCAGTAAAAAACCGTGGGCCAGTAATGCGCGTCGCCTCATGGATTGATTTCCGTGAGCGACACGTGGCTGACCACCGCCACGTAGCGCGACACCATGCCGAGAAAGCGCAGGCGGTCGGGGCCGGCAATCTGGCCTTCCCATTCGGTGCCGTCGGCGTCAAGCGCGACGAAGTTCCACTGCGACAGCGCCTTGGACAACGCGGGTTCGGGGTTGCGGGAAACGACCCGGCCTGCCAGCATGCCGGTCATGGACACGTTGTCTGACATGCGCTCGTCCAGCACCACCTTGCCGAGATCAAGTTCGACCACACGGTTGACCAGGGCCGACACCTCGTTGATGCGGTGGCTGGAGATCAGCATGGTGGCGTTTTGCGCACGCTCTTCCAGCAACTCAAAAAATATCTTGCGCGCTTGCGGGTCGAGGTTGGCGGCGGGCTCGTCCATCACCAGCACTTTGGCGTCGCGGCCCAACGCAATGGCGATCAGCAGCTTTTGCTTCATGCCGCCCGAGAGCTTGTTGAACGGGCGCGCCAGAATGCTGCCGATGTCGAGCCCGAGCCGAATCGCGATCTCGTGCATGCGCTCAGCGGGCGTGTTGCACAGGGCGGCTGAAAAATCAAGCAACTGGCCGACTGGCATTTTCAACGGCGGTGGCAGTTGCGGCACAAAGCCGATCAGGCCCAGCACCTCGGTGCGTTCCAGGCGCGGGTTGCGGCCTTGAATCAGCACTTCGCCGTCGTGCGTGTACTCGCCCAGCAGGCAGCGGATGAGGGTGGTTTTGCCGGCGCCGTTGGAGCCAATCAAGGCGACCCGTTCGCCCAGGCCGACTTCCAGCTGGATGCCGTCCAGAATGCGTGCGCGTCTGAAAGATTTACTGACTGAATTAAATTTGATCACTGTGTTCGCCTGAGCGTAAAAATACCTTCGTGGCCCGCAGCGGGCCAGCCGGTCATAGTAATTTGGAAAGACCTTTGATGTCGAATTTCAAAGAGCCGGTAGGGCAGACGTCCACGCACAGGCCGCAGCGCGTGCAGTCGGGTCCAATGGCGACTTCGGTGTCGACCGCGCGGCCCTTGATCACGGTGTCCAGCACATGCGGCACCAGACATACTTTTTTGCAGTCGCCTTCATGAAAGCAACCGTCCAGCGTGTATTTGATGCGCACCGGTGACAGGATGCCGACGACGCCATAGGTCAGCCCAATCGGGCAGGCGTAGCGACACCAGGCGCGGCGCGAAAAAGTGACTTCAAACAGCAGCAAGGCCAGCACCCACAACAAGGCCAGTCCGGGGCCGTAGATCAGCGCGCGCGAGAGGATGCCGGTCGGTGAAATGGCTTCAAAAACGGTATAGCCCGTGCCCAAGGCGGCCAGCGCAAACACCGCCCAGAAATAGGTGCGCAAACCGCGGCTCATGGGCTGGTCCGACACCAGTTTTTTGCTCGCCATCCACAAATGCAGCTTTTCGGCCAACTCGGCCAGCAGGTGGTAAGGGCAAACCCAGGAGCAAAAGCTGCGCCCACCCACCAGCATCCAGAACGCCATGATGGTGAGCGTGCCGATGACCAGATTCACGATGATGTGTTTGTGCGCCAGCATGACCTGCAGCGCCGAGTTCAGGTCGATTAGGTGAAAACCGATAAACCGCGAGGCGGTGAGGGCGCCTTCCAGAATTTGAATGTCAAAGCCGAACGACACCGCAAACAACAAGTTGGCGGCGATCAACACCGCCCAGCGCCGGTTGCGCCAGGTGTTGCTGTGCGGTTTTTCATGCGCCTTCAGGATGGTCGCGCGAACTTCCGCCTTGTTGGCCATGCGCTTGAGTTCATGCACTTGTTGGGCACGTTCGGTGATAACCGCGGGGCGCTTGGGCTCGCGCCCGAACATGATCGCGATTTGTTCAAAAAAGCGTTGCCATTTCACGTCTTTCATAGCTTCCAGACCTCCCGGGCTTCGATCACGATGCAGGATGGCTCAACGGGGCACACCATCTCGCACACGCCGCATCCCACGCAGGGTTCATGCACGACCGGTTGACGCCGGGTTTTGCCGTCTGCGGTGGTCAATGTTTCCATGGAGATGGCGCCGCCCACCGGGCATTCACTCACGCACAGGTTGCATTCCTTGACGTCATAGGGATGGTCGGCCACCAAAATGGGTTTCCAGCGGTCCACGTCCATGTAGCGCAGGTGCCCCTTGAAATCAGCGCCGCGCGTCTGGCCCTTGAAGCCCTTGCCCTGGGTGGCGAGACAGGCTTCTGGCCGCGTGAGTCGCGCCACGCCCATGCGTTCTTTCAGGTTCAGGGTTGGCTCCGGGTCTTTTTCCTTGGCCTTGAGAATAGGCTTGGCGGCCAGACCGGCACCGGCACGCACCATTAAGAATCCGGGTTTTTCGTAGGCCAGTGAGCCTGTGGGGCAGGCCAGAATGCACTGCACCGCATCGCAGGAGAAGTCGCAGGCTTGCTCGCGGGGGTCAATGTAAGGCACGCCAACCCCAAAACCATCCACCAGGTCGGCCAGCTTGATGGCTTGCACCGGGCAGACCTGCACACATTGGCCGCATTTGATGCACGAGCCCAGCAGGTCTTTTTCGTCCAGCGCACCAGGCGGGCGCAGTCGTTTTTTCTGTGCGTAAGCCAGCGGCAGGTAGCCTGACAGCGCCGCGCCCAGCACGCCACCTGCCAGCAGCACGGTGCGCAGCCAGCGGCGGCGGTCCTGACGGGTCAGGCGCGGTTTGGTTTTGACCGGCGTGGCGGGTACGGGTGTTGGCTCGCTCATCCCTTGACTCCTGTGGGTTTGACAAAGCGCGGATGCTCGTCCTTGAGTGTCATTTCAGG